>JAOUHG010000018.1 GCA_029865265.1 Candidatus Krumholzibacteriia bacterium
CTGCACGACCCCTTGTGGTTGTCGACACCAACAGAAGGGTTGCGAGAAAAGCCGCATGGACGCCGACGCGTGCGCAGCTCACAACTGCGTCCCGAAGCACCAGTACATGGCTTGGTTGCGGGCATACGTGTAGGCAACAGTCTCGTAATAGCAGTTCTGTCCGGGCGTCGATCGGCACACATCAAGATTGTAGGCCGCAAAGTTGTACGCGATCAGGGAAGCTGTGCACGTATTCATTCCGGGGGCCGGGTACATCGGCTCATCGGCAGGAGTCGCGACGGCCATAGTGCAGAGAGCAAACAGGAGAGCAAGGGAACGCTTCATAACTCAAGCCTCCTCTCGGAGGATGCCACTCTTGGCTGCCTCAAAGAGCAGTCTATCCCGGTTGGCCCGGTTGTCAACGGGCGGTGTGCGCGCCCTGGTCGAACTTGAAGCCGCTCTCGCGCACCTTCTTCAGGAGGCGCGCGATGCGGTCCTCGTCGATCACCATGGAGATGCGCATGAAGTCCTTGCAGTGGCTGCCGAACGCGCTCCCGGGCGAGACGATGACGCCCGTGTCGCGGAAGAACTCCTTCGCAAACACGCCCGCATCCGCGTAGCGCCTGGGCACGCGGTCCCAGATGTACATGGCCGCGCGCGGCGGGGTGAGGTGCCAGCCCAGTTGGCCGAATCCCTCGATGAACAGGTCGCGCCGCCGCCGGTATTGCTTGCGCTGCGCCTCGGCGTAGTCCGTGGAGCTGTTGAGGATGTCGGCGCCGGTGCGCTGGATGGCCAGGAACTGGCTGAAATCCATGTTGGCCTTGATCTTCACCAGGTCGGCGATGATCTGCGGGTTGCCCACCACCCAGCCCAGACGCCACCCGGCCATGTTGTAGCTCTTGGAGAAGGAGTGGAACTCCACCGCCAGCTCCTTCGCGCCCGGGAGCTGCATGATGCTCGGCGTGGGCGTGCCCGGCTCGAGCGCCAGCTCCGAGTAGGCAAGGTCGGAGACCACGATGAAGTCGTACTTGTCCGCCAGTTCCAGCGCCTTCTGGTAGACCGGGAGTTCCGCGGCGGCGCCGATGGGGTTGTTGGGGTAGTTGAGGAACAGCAGCTTGGCCTTGTCCCACGCCGATTGCGGTACATCGTCGTAGTCGGGCAGGTAGTTGTTCTCCGCATGGAGCGGCAGCTCCACCACGTTGGCCTCCACGATCTTCGCCGCACCCAGGTAGGCCGGGTAACAGGGCGTGGCAATGACGACGGTGTCGCCGGGGTTGATGTAGGCGAGCATCAGCTTGGCGATGCCCTCCTTGGAGCCGATCAGCGGCAGCACCTCGCCGTTGGGGTTCACGGTGACGCCGAAGCGGCGTTGGTACCAGTTGGCGACGGCCTTGCGGAACTCCGGTGCCCCGTCGAAGGGCGAGTAGCGGCTGTTGTGCTCCTGCATGGCGCGGACATGTTTGTTCAGCATCTCGAAGATGTCGCCGTGGGGCGGCTGGTCGGGGCTGCCGACGCCCAGGTCGAAGATGTCCTCGGCGGGACGCGGGTCCTTGCGCTTCATCTGCGCGATTTCCTCGAAGATGTAGTGGCCGGATGAGACAATCCGGTTGGCTGGCGTGATCATGAAAAACCTCCGACTTGTGTGTGTGGATTATGATGGAACGCCAACCAGATTAACAGCTTTGCGCGACGGCGTCAAAGGTCGTAGACTTCGCGGATGCTGCCGCTCCTGGCTGTCGCCGCCGTCCCGCTGGCCCTGCACGCGGTGTGGCGCATCCGCTACGGCTACCCCCCGCAGACACTCCCGCGCGTGCTGTGTTTCCACAAGATTTCGCGGCGCTTCTGTCTGGAGGGGACGTGGACCACGCCGCAGCGTTTCGCGGCGATGATCGACCGCCTGCTCGAACGCGGCTGGACCTTCATCGACGAGGCGACGTTCCTGCATTCGCTGGAGGCGCCCGACCCGGCCAATGCGCGGCGCGCGTTTCTCACCTTCGACGACGGCTACGCGCACCTCGCCGACACGGCGTTTTCCGTTCTGGCCGAGCGGGGGATTCCATTCCACGTCTTCCTGGTGACGGACTACACCGGGCGCGACAACACCTGGGACCTCGGGCTGGGGCGTCCGCGCTTCCGCCACCTGGACGATGGCGTCATCCGTGAGATGGCGTCGGCGGGGGTGAGCTTTGGGTCGCACTCCGCCGCGCATGCGGATCTCACCCGCCTCCCGGACGCAGCGCTGCGAGATGACCTCGCGCGCTCGCGCGACGAAGTCGCCCGGCTGGCCGGGCGCCCGGCGCGCACGCTGTCGTATCCGTTCGGCATATATAATGACGCGGTCCGACGCGCGGCGGCGGAAGCGGGCTACGCGGCCGCGTTCTCGCTGTATCCCGCCCACCGCAACCGTATCGTTGACCGCCACGCGCTTCGACGTGATGCGGTGTACATCATCGACCCGGTGTGGGGTGTCGAGACCAAGCTTCGTCCCGGCCCCCTGTATGGACTGGAGGAGATGAAGTGCCGCGCCATCAACGCGGTGGCGCGCCTGACCCCGCTGCTCAAATCAAAGCGCGCGTCTCAGCCGGGGTAGGCGAGGCCGAAGCGCGCGCGGTAGTAGGCGCGCGCCGCCACCAGGACGGGGAGCAGCAGGAGCAGCATCAGGGGGTCGCGCAGCACGGCGGTGAGTGCTACGATTACGGTCATCCACTGCACCGCCAGCGAACTCGCGCGCGCGCGCGCGGCGCGCATCAGCACCGGGCCCATGCGCTGCGCGCGTTCGATGAAGATGGCCGCGGTCACGAAGCCCAGAAAGCCGGCCAGGGTGACCAGTACCGGGAAGGCCCGCGTGCCCCGCTCGAGAAACGAAAAGGCCGCGTCGCCCAGCGCACCCAGCGCAAACAGCACCGCGACCCATGCCGATACCCGCACCCCCACCGCGACGGTGGTGGTGCGCTTGCCCGTCGCCGCGTCGCCGTCCACGTCCAGAATGGTGGTGTGCAGGAAGGTGGCGCCCACCAGGAACACCCAGGGGATCCCGTTGCGCCACGCGTCGGCGAAGTAGTCGCCGTGGCCGGTGGCGCCGATGACAAACGCGAGACCGCCGTATCCGAGCGCGTTGGCGGCCAGGTCGAAGTAGGGCCGCGCGCAGAAGCGCAGCGGTGGTAGTGAGTAGGTGGTGGCGAGCAGGAAGGCGAGGACAATGGGAAAGCGCTGGCCGGGCACGACGCGCTGATAGAGCAGGGATGCGGCGGCGAAACACACCAGCGCGATAGCCACCATGGTGCGCATGCCAAACAGGCCGCGCGTGAGGTAATGGCCCTTGTCGTTGAGGGCGTCGCTGTCGCGGTCGAAAATCTGGTTGAGCACGTAGGCGCAGGCCAGCACGGCCGAGAGGCACCAGAAACCGGTGTCGGCCAGCACGGTGGCGAGAACGACGTCGGGGGCGGAGTGGGCGCCGAGCGCATAAAAAGCCCACGCGGGCACGAGGATCAGCGGTCGCAGCACAAACACGAAATCCGCGATCCGCAGCAGCGTTCGCGTCGTGCGAGACGGGTGAGATTGCAGTGCGTGCGTGAAAACTAGAGCAGGGTATAGGCGGTACCGTCGCGCGTCAACTTGTATCGCAGGTCGAGGTCCGCCGCGCGCTGGAGCGTATGGTTGTCCACGAAGCCCTCTTCGCGCAACGTCTCCAGGGTGGCCGGGTACGCGCCCATCTCGGCGCGGAACGCCTCCACCCCGAAGCGAACGTGGTACTCGATGCGCGCCCGTGCGGCGGGATCGCGGGACACGACGCCTTCGCGCGCGATGCGCGTGACGTGATCGGTGTTGCGCCACGCGCCGAACATCAGGCAACTGGCGAACATGAACATGGCCGCGACCATGGTCATGGGGTTGCCGCGCTTCTTGTGGCGCACGCGCGCGGCGATGGTGCCGTCGGCGGTGAGGCCGCTTTGCAGATCCTCCGCCACCGCGATGAGCCCCTTCTCCTTGAGCAGCTTGAGGGCCTCGTAGACGTCGAAGGAGGGCAGTTGTGCCCGCGCCACGATGTCGCGCACCGTGCGCGGCTGGTCCAGCAGCGCCAGCACGGCGGTCTCGCTCTCCATGGTTTCGGCGTCGGCCTCCGGCTTGCGTCCGCTGGCCGAGATGCGCACACCGTCGGCCGGGAAGGTTTGCAGCAGCATCGGGTACTCGTCGATGCGGCGCATGCACTCCATCAGCAACGGCTCCACCGAGAAGTCACCCATGGTCTTGACGCCGGACACCACCTCGTCGCCGGATACAAACTTGTAGGAGAGCTGGTCCCAGGTGATGACCTCGTGAAGCGCTTCCTGGATGTGGTTGCGCCAGTGCCGCTTGAGCCGCTTCTCGTCGAAGATACCCTCGGAGATGATCACGTCCAGCAGATCCAGCTTTGATTGCGAACTGATCTGCGTGATCTTGGCCAGTTCCTCGCGCTTCAGGCAGCCGTAGCGCGTCAGGTAGTCGCGGAAGGGGTCGCGCGTCTTGCTGCGGCGGTCCCGCGTGGAGATGATCTTGCCGTCGCGGAAGAACAGCACCGACGAGCGGTCGCTGGCGGTGACCGACAGCATCCCGGTCTTCTGCTGGACCGCGATCAGCTGCAGGATCTCCTCGAGACCGAACGAACTGAGATTTCCTTCGAGCGCCATGGTGTGTCCTGTTGTCTTCCGCCGCTAGGCCGAGGCCTTGTTCGACTCCGGTTCATTGTTGCGCGGGCGCGAAGTCCCGATGCGCGTGTTGCGTACTTCGTAACGCTGGTTCGCGGTGAGGGCGACCCAGTAGGAGATTGCCACGCCCAGCCCGGGCACGATCCACTTCCACAACGGCGTGGGCGTGGACAGCGAGTTCCAGTCGGGAACCAGGTAGCCGCGTGTCCACAGCATCAGCGCCGAGAACGAGAACACGGTGGCGATGAAGAACCCGCGCGCGAAGCGGCCAAAGAAGATGTGCCGCAGTCCCGGAACCCAGATGGTGAGCCAGCGCGTCGAGCGCCGGCGCTTGATTACCACGGACTGGCGGCGCTGGCGCAGGAGCGCGTCGAGAACCTTGTCCGACGAGACGCCCACCACCGCGTCGTTGCACGTCTGGCATATCACTGAGCCGCGCGCGTCCTGGCAGCAGCCGTCGCAGGTGAGGTCGCCGCAATTGGCGCACTGGAAGGCGAGCTTTCCGGGGCGGGTGAGCCGCTGCACCCCCACCACCAGCACCAGCGACACGGCGGCGATCCAGAAACTGATGCGCGCCGATTGTCCGGTGACGCTGGCGATGACGCTGGTGAGCAGCGCCGGGTTGTGATGACGTCCCTCGATGCCCGCCATGTGCCACAGGTCGCCGCTCGAGTAGGGCCGCGGATAGATGGGCATGCGATCCCGTGCGGGTCGCGCGATGGACCCGATGACGCCCTCGACGTTGAGCTGCGATGCGCGGTTGAGCGCGCGCGACGACTCGCTCATGAGCAGCGTCTTGATATAGGCCTGGGCCAGGTTGTACTGCGCAACCGCGTCGGTCGAGTCCGCCTGTTCCGCCTTGCGGTATCCCTCCAGCGCCTTCACGTACTGCCCGTTGAGGTAGTACACGTTGCCCAGATTGATATAGCTGATCGCGACCCCGGGCTTGATGGAAATGGAGCGCAGGAAGTGCGCGGCCGCGTTCTCGGTGTCGCCGGCGCGCGTGGCCAGCAGGCCCAGCGCCGCCTGGCGCTCCGCCTCCAGACCCTCGGCGCGGGCGTTGGCGAGTGCCCGCGTGAGTGCTTCGTCGGCGGGTGAGTCGTTGGCGCGCGCGATCAGAGAGACCAGGGAATTCGGGTCGGCCACCGTGGAGTAGCGATCCATGACGGGTGCAAACCAGGCCAGCGCGGCGAAAGAGGCCATGATGACCATCGACATCACCCGTTCGCGCCGTTGCATGAACGGCCACGTCAGCAGCATCACCATGGCGGCGGCGGTGGCGAAGCCGGGGAACAGGGCGAACGGCGTCAGTATCACCAGCAATGCGGTCATGCGCGGGCCGACCGCGTCGAACCGTTCCTTGAACATCTCCGCCACGCTGTGGGCGATGAACGGGAAGTAGCGCACGGCGAGTGCGATCCACACGATGCCGCTGGCCAGAATGAGGACCAGCGCGAGGGTGACGACGGAATTGATGGCCAGGAAACGCTGCGACTCGAACGTGGTGGCGGCAATCACGACACCCTGCACGAAGTGATAGACGGCCTCGGGGTTCATTTCCCGGGCGCGCACGCGGGCGAGGGTGAAATGGGCGTCCGCAAAACGCGGGCGCAACTGGAGTGCGTTCTGCAGGTGGGTGGCGGCGTTGTCCCGTTCGCCGCGCTCGATCGCATCCAGCGCGTACTGGTACTCGATCACGGCGGCGACACGCAGGGTCACCGCGCCGTAGTTGAGTTCCTGCTGCTGGTAGCGGGCAAATTCTGCCGGGCCGGCCGGGGCAACCGCAACCCACAGCACGGCGATCGCGCACGCGCTGCAGATTGCAACCAGCGTACGTCGGGTGCGGCTCATCGGGGAGCTGCCTTCCCGAAGCTTGATGTTGGATTCATGCGTGTTCCGGCCTCTCGGCGGCGTCGATCGCCGTCCTAAGTTCTTCCGTGCGAACGCGATTCGGCAAGAAGCGTGCCGGGGAACCGACCCGGTCAGCGGTGCCGCTCCGGGCCGCGGGGTGCCGTTTTCGCGCCATTGTGACCGGGGCCCGGCCCGTGATATAAACAACCTCTATGTCATCACTTCCCGTGGTCTATATCAGCGATCTCCGTGCCCACGCCGGCCAGCCCGTCGAGCTGCGCGGCTGGGTGTACAACACCCGTTCCGGCGGGAAGATCCGCTTCCTCATCCTGCGCGACGGCACCGGCTACCTGCAGTGTGTGGCCAGCGCGTCGGACGTGAGCGAGGCCGACTTCGAGACGCTCGGGCGCCTCACCCAGGAGTCCAGCGTGGTAGTCACCGGGGTTCCGCGCGAGGACAAGCGCGCGCCCGGCGGCATGGAACTGACGCTCAAGAGCGTGCGGCTGGTGGGCGCGTCGGACGGGTTTCCGATCACGCCCAAGGAGCACAGTTCGACCTTCCTGCTCGACCACCGCCACCTGTGGCTGCGCAGCAAGAAGCAGCACGTGGTGCTGCTGGTGCGCCACCACACGGTGAAGGCGATCCGCGACTACCTCAACGACCACGGCTTCGTCAACCTGGACACGCCCATCTTCACACCCAACGCGTGCGAGGGCACCAGCACGCTCTTCGAGACCGACTACTTCGGCGACAGGGCCTACCTGTCGCAGAGCGGGCAGCTCTACAACGAGGCCACCGCCGCCGCCTTCGGGCGCGTGTACTGTTTTGGTCCCACGTTTCGCGCCGAGAAGTCAAAGACGCGCCGCCACCTCACCGAGTTCTGGATGGTGGAACCCGAGGTGGCGTACATGGAACTGCCGGAGCTGATGGACCTGTGCGAGGACTTCTTTTGCTACGTGACCGGCCGCGTGCTGGAAGCCTGCGGAACCGAGATCCGCGACGTGCTCGAACGCGACACGTCGAAGCTCGAAGCGGCCATGCAGCGCCCCTTCCCGCGCATCCATTATAAGGACGCCGGCAAGTTCCTCCTGGAGAAGGGGCTGCCCTTCGAGATGGGGGGCGATTTCGGGGCGCCCGACGAGACCGCGCTCACCGAGGCGCAGGCGACACCCATCTTCGTGCACCACTTTCCGACGGCCATCAAGGCGTTCTACATGGAGCCGGATGCGGCCGAGCCCGAGTACTGTCTCTCGGTGGACATGCTGGCGCCCGAAGGCTACGGGGAAGTCATCGGCGGGGGACAGCGCACACCCGATCTCGATCTGCTCGAGCGCCGTATCAAGGAACACAACCTCCCGCGCCAGGCCTTCGAGTGGTACCTCGACCTGCGCAAGTACGGAACCGTCCCGCACTCGGGCTTCGGCATGGGTGTGGAGCGCACGGTGTCCTACCTGTGCGGGCTCTCCCACCTGCGCGAAGCCATCCCGTTCCCGCGCACGATCAACCGCCTGAATCCGTAGGACCACCGGCGCGGGCTCCGGTTGACCCGCCCATACGCTCGGGTGTAAAATTCCCCCTGGCCGACCGGACAGGAGCCCTCCCGATGTCGGACCCGGTCCCCGAGACTCGTGGTACCAGGCGCCTCCCTGCGAGACCGCAGACGTTCGCCGCCGCGCTGGCGGTTTGCCTTGCCCTCACCCCCCGCCCTGCCGCCGCCCAGAGTTCCATCGGTATCTACAGCGACGTTTCCGGAAGCTCGTGTTCGCTGTCCGACAACGGTCAGGGGTTCATCAACGGGTATGTCGTGGTGCGGCCGGGCCAGGAGGGGGTCTCGGCGGCTCAGTTCTCGGCCCCGCCACCACCGTGTTTTACCGGCACCTACGTGGGCGACCAGCAGGCGCCCGGAACGCTGGTGCTTGGCAACTCGCAGACCGGTGTCTCGGTATCGCTGCTGGTTTGCTCCGCCACACCCACCCACGTTCTCACCATCCAGTACTTCGGCTACGGCACCACGCCGGCGTGCTGCGAGTATCCAGTGCTGCCCGACCCAGCCGAAGACAGTGTGAAGATCGTCGACTGTTTCTTCAACGAAACGGCTGCGGCCGGTGTGGTGGGCCGCGTCAACGCGGACGGTTCCTGCCCGTGCGCGGGGAACAGCCCGCCGTTCCCGCCCGACAACCCGGTACCCGCCCACGCGGCGCAGGGTGTGAGTGTCTTGCAGACCCTCGGCTGGACGGCGGTCGATCCGGACGACAACATCAGCGAGTATCTCGTCCATTTTGGAACCGACCCGTCACCTCCCCTGGTTGCGAGCGGGTTGACCGCGCCGTCGTACGACCCCGGGCAGCTGGAGGAATTCACCGAGTATTTCTGGCGCGTGGTGGTGCGCGACCTGGGCGGGTTCGAGACCGCAGGCCTGACATGGCGATTCACGACCCGTGCGGCCAACTCGCCACCCGGCGAGCCGCGGTTTCCGATTCCCGAGGACGGCACCGCCGGCCTGCCGCTCGATCTGAGCCTCGAGTGGTCCGCCACGGACATCGACGGCGATGCGCTCACCTACGACGTGTACTTCGGCACCGAAGACACGCCGCCGCTCGTTTCCTCCAATCAGGGGGTGCCGAGTTACACCGTTTCCACGCTGGCGTACGGCACGACGTACTACTGGCGCGTGGTGGCGCGTGATCCGCCGGGCCACGAAACCTCGGGGCCACTCTGGTCGTTCGCGACACGGCCGGAGAACTACCCGCCCGGAACCCCCGCCAACCCGTCGCCGGCCAACGGTGCAACTTCACAGGCCATCGATGTCGCCCTGTCGTGGCACGCCGCCGACCCCGATTCCGATGCGCTGGTCTTCGACGTCTACTTCGGCGCCACGAATCCGCCGCCGCTGGTGGTGGCGGACCTGAGTGGCACGGCGTACCAGCCGGGTACGCTGTCGTTTGTCACCACGTACTTCTGGCGCGTGGTGGCGCGCGATGAGCACGGCGCGGTGCAGAGCGGTCCGATCTGGTCGTTCACGACGCGCCCGGAGAACCTGCCGCCGCTGGTGCCGGCCTCGCCCAGCCCGCCCAACAACTCGACCAACCGCCCGCTCGCGTCGGTGCTGGGGTGGCAGTGCAGCGATCCCGACGGGGAGGCGGTTACCTTCGACGTCTACTTTGGAACGGGATTTCCACCGCCACTGCTCGCTGCCGGCGTTGAGACAAACTCCTTCAGCCCGGGCACGCTCGCGTTTTCCACCCAGTACCGCTGGCGCATCGTGGCGCGCGACGAGCGTGGCGCGGAAACATCGGGGCCAACATGGACCTTTGCAACCAAACCCAACTCGCCGCCCGCGGCGCCGTCGAGCCCGAATCCCTCCAACAACAGCAGCAACCGCTCCGTGCTCACGACGCTCTCGTGGCAGTGCAGCGACGTGGACGGACACGCCATCACCTATGAAGTGTACTTCGGAACCGAGAATCCGCCGCCGCTGGTGGCCACCGGCGTGGAGACGCGGGCCTATGTACCGGGGACGCTGGCATTCTCGACGCGCTACTACTGGCGCGTGCGCGCGCGCGATGAGCTCAACGCGACCGCAATCGGAGCGCTGTGGACCTTCACCACCCGCTCCGACGGGCCGCCCACGGCTCCGGCCAATCCCGGCCCGCCCCACGACGGCGTCGCGCCGCCGACGGCCACGCTCTCCTGGACCTGCACCGAGCCGGACGGCCAGCCGCTCACTTTCGATCTGTACTTCGGGACGGTGTCGTCACCGCCGCTGGTGGCCACCGGACTTACCGAGCCGCAGTTCGACCCCGGACCGCTGACGATCTCGACGCGCTACTACTGGCGTGTGGTTGCGTCGGACGGGAGCCTGGTGGCAAACGGTCCGCTTTGGCGGTTTGCTACCGCTATTCCAGGCGACGTGAACATCGACGGCGCGATCACCGTGGCAGACGCGCAGTGCGCGTTCGATCTGGCGCTGTTGCGCTTGCCGGCGTGCGGCGCCGTCAGCAACCTGGAGTACGGCATTGCGGCCGCGGTCGACTGTAACACCATCGCCACCCCCCGCGATGCCCGCTGCATCCACAAGCACGCCGTGGACGGATCGTGTTCGTTCTGCGGGACGACGCCTGCGGCCGCGGTTGCACCGAACTCGCCGCCGGTGCTCAGGCAGGGGAGGACATACGAGGATGGCGACACGCTGGTGGTCACCGTGGATCTGGAGGGTGTTGCCTCACTGCAGGCGTTTGGATTCGAAACCTGGTCCTTCAACGCCACCCTGGTGCGCGTATCGCGCCGGGGACGAACCGCGGGCTTCGAGGCGCTAGGGGCTGGCGCAGCGAGGGTGGGGGGGTACACGCTCGACGGGGTCACGGCGATGACGCGGGAGCAGTTCATCCAGCTGCGGTATCAGGTCCCGCCCGGTGGCGCGTACATCTGGATCGACAGTTTCGTTGACGATCTGGCGGGCGCCGCGCCGCTGGAGATCTACTGGGGCGGGGGAAGCATTCCCGTGTTGATCTCACGCTTTGAAGGCGTGGAAACGCAAGCCGGCATCGAGCTGCGCTGGGAACTCGCCGGTGACGAGACTGCGGAGTGGTTTACGCTGTTGCGCCGGGAAGGATCGTCGGGGCAGCCCGTGTTGGTGGGCGAGGGGGCGCTTGCCGGTGCGAACGGTTCCTATCTGGATAAGTCGGTGGAGCCCGCCACCACCTATCACTACGAACTGCTGGTGCGCACACCCGGGGGAAACGAGTTCCGCTCGCAGACGGTGACCGTCACCACGCCGGGACGCGAGCTCGCGCTGGGGCAGAATCACCCCAACCCGTTCAATCCCACCACGGTGATTCCGTACACGCTGCCGGGCGGTACCTCAACGACGCGTGTTCGCCTGCTGGTCATGGACGTCTCGGGCAAGCTGGTGCGCACGCTGGTCGACGAGCCGCAAACGGGCGGCGTGCACGAGGCGATATGGGACGGTAGAGACGATCGCGCTGGGCCGGTATCGAGTGGCGTGTATTTCTACGTGCTGGATGCCGATGGCAAGCGCCAAACGAGAAAGCTGGTGTTGCTGAAATGAAGACACGTTCAATCCTGACCATCGTGACGGTCGTCGTGATGTCGTCGATGATCGTCGTTGATCCAGCGGGCGCACAGAGTTCCGTGGGCATCTATAACGACGCCAGCGGCAGCACCTGTTCACTCACCGCCCCGTCGTCGGGGCAGATCACCGCCTACGTGGTGGTGCGCCCCGGGCCCGGCGGCGCCACCGGGCTGCAGTTTGCCGCGCCCAAGCCATCCTGCTTCCAGGCCACGCACCTTGGCGACGTGACCCCGGCGGGTGTGCTGTCGATTGGAAACTCGCAGACCGGCATTTCGGTCGCGCTGGGTGGCTGTTTTGCACAACCGGTGCACGCGCTCACCATCGAGTACCTGGCCACCGGCACCACGCCCACCTGCTGCGAGTACCCCATCGTCAACGATCCGTCGGTGTCGGACATCCTGGTGGTCGATTGTGTGTTCAACGAGCTGGTGGCCACCGGCGTCGTCAGCACGTTCAACGCCGACCTCACCTGCCTGTGCAGCGGCAACAGCGCGCCCAACATCCCGGACAATCCCGACCCGGCAAACGGCGCGAACAATGTGGGCGTGCATGCCTCCCTGAGTTGGATCGCGACCGACATCGACAACAACCTGGCCGAGTTCGACGTGTACCTGGGAACCGACCCGTCGCCGCCGCTGGTTGCGACGGTGACCGAGCAAACCTACACGCCGCCGGCGCCTTTGACGGAACTGTCGACGCACTACTGGCGCGTGGTGGCGCGCGATGCGGGCGGCCTCGAACAGTCGGGCAGCGTGTGGACCTTCTCCACGCGCGCGCTCAATTCGCCACCGGAGCCGCCGTTCTCGCCCTATCCGTTCGACGGGGCGGAGGCGATTGCGGAGAACATCACCCTGATCTGGCAGGGGGATGACATCGACGGGGATACGCTGGTGTACGACGTGTATTTCGGCACCACGGCCACGCCACCGCTGGTCGCAACCAACCGGCCGGCCTCGTACACGCCTCCCACGCTGGCGTTCGACACCCGGCACTACTGGCGCGTCGTTGCGCGTGACCCGATGGGGCTCGAAACCTCCGGGCCGGTGTGGGACTTCACGACCAAGCTCGAGAACTACCCGCCCGGTCCGCCAAGCTTCCCGTCACCGCCCAACGCCGCCACCGGCATTCAGCCCGACGGCGTCAACCTGTCCTGGGTGGCGACGGACGCAGACGGCGACTCGCTCACCTTCGATCTCTACATCGGCACCACGCTGCCGCCGCCGCTGTTCGACACGGGGATTCCGACCATGAACTACGCGCTTCCCGGTTTGACGGGGGGCGCGCGCTACTACTGGAAGATCGTCGCCCACGACGATGTCACGGAGACGTCGGGGCCGGTGTGGTACTTCAACACCGCGGGTGTGAACCTGCCGCCGACGGCCCCCTCGAATCCGAGTCCCCCCGACAGTGCGATCGGCGTGGCTTCGCCCGCGACGCTGCAGTGGACCAGCACGGATCCCAACGGCGATCCGGTCCGGTTCGACGTGTACTTTGGCGACACCTCGCCGCCGCCGCTATGGCGGACGAACCTCGCGAGTCCCTCGACCGTCACCGGTCCCCTCGTGCCCGAGCGGCAGTACTTCTGGCGGGTGGTGGCGCGCGATTCACACGGGGCAGAGACCACGGGGGCACAGTGGAACTTCACCGCGAAGCCCAATTCGCCGCCGTTGCCGCCGTCGTCGCCAACGCCCGCGGACATGGCGACCAACCGGCCCATCAACAGCACGCTGGGCTGGCAGTGTTCGGACCCGGATCTGAACAGCATCACCTACGACATCTATTTTGGAACCATGTCGCCACCGCCGCTGGTGAAGACGGACCACACCCTGAGAAACTACGCGCCGGGGATGCTCGCTTTTGATACGGACTACTACTGGATGATCGTGGCGCGCGACGGCTTCGGCGCGGAGACGCCGGGTCCGCAGTGGACCTTCCGCACCGGTTCCAACTCTCCGCCCAACGCGCCGTCCAACCCGTACCCGGGAAACGGTGGAGTTTCGTCGACGTCACCCACGCTGTACTGGGTGGCGTCCGACCCCGACGGGCAGACGCTCACCTTCGACGTGTACTTCGGCACGGCGAGCAACCCACCGCTGGTGGCGCCGGGGCTGGTCAGCAGCACTTACCAGCCCGGCCAGTTGCAGGCCGAAGTGACGTACTACTGGCGCGTGGTTGCGTCGGACGGCGAGTACTCGACCAGCGGGCCGACCTGGTCGTTCCTGGCCGGTGTTCCGGTGGGTGGCGGCGCGAGCACGGTCGAGATCTACGCGGATCAGAGCGGCACCATGTGCAGCCTGAGCGACGTGACGTCGGGGCTGCAGTATGTGTACGTCTTCGTTCGGCCGGTGGGTGGTGCAACGGGGCTGCAGTTCTCCGCCCCGAAGCCCGACTGCTACACCGCCTACTACCTGGGCGAGGACGTCACGCCGGGCCTTCTTTCCATTGGGAACACGCAGGATGGAATCTCGTTGGCACTCGGGGGATGCGTGGACGTCCGCATGCCCGTCGTGACCATCGCCTACTTCGGTATCGGGACGACGCTGCCGTGCTGCGAGTACCCCGTACTGCCGGATCCGGGCAAGAGCGGTATCATCGTCGTCGACTGCTTCTTCAGCGAGGAGCCGTGTTCGGGGGTGTCGTTGACCATCAACGAAGCGGACTACTGCTCCTGCGGTGCGCTGCTTCCGGTGCTGATATCCAGCTTCGAGGCCCGCGCCGTCGAGGACGCGGTCGAAGTGCGCTGGGAGCTCGGCGGCGACGAGACCGCGGAACAGTTCACGGTACTCCGCCGTGCGGGCGACGCGACCAACCCGCAGGTGGTGGGGGAGGGTGCGGTGACCGGTGCATCCGGCTCCTACCTGGACACGTCGGTCGAGCCCGGTGTGACCTACCACTACGAGCTCGTGGTGCGCACGGCCGATGGCAACG
Organism: Candidatus Krumholzibacteriia bacterium; assembly: GCA_029865265.1. NCBI lineage: Bacteria > Candidatus Krumholzibacteriota > Candidatus Krumholzibacteriia > Candidatus Krumholzibacteriia bacterium. The sequence continues at coordinate 14,536 of JAOUHG010000018.1, forward strand.
AGTTCCGTTCGCCGGTGGCCACGGTGACCACGGCGGCCGTGGCGCTTTCGCTGGGGCAGAACCACCCCAACCCGTTCAACCCCACCACGGTGATCCCGTACACGCTGCCGGGTGGCGCTGCCACCGCGCGGGTGCGGCTGCTGGTGATGGACGTCTCCGGCAAGCTGGTGCGCACGCTGGTCGACGGGCCGCAGGCGGGCGGGTTGCACGAGGCGGTGTGGGACGGCCGTGACGACCGCGGCGGTCCGGTGTCGAGCGGCATCTACTTCTGCGTGCTGGACGCCGACGGCCAGCGCAACACGAGAAAGATGGTGCTTCTCAAGTGAGCGGACACCGTCGGAAACGGCCTGGCCGCGGGGTGGTCGCACTCCTCGTGGCCGGGGCGTGCCTCGCGTCGCCGCTTTCCGGGCCGGCGTGGGGACAGGCGTCCATCGGCGTCTACAGCGACCCCACTGGCGTCGGCTGCACGCTCAGCGATCAAACCACGGGACCGATCGCCTACTACGTGGTCGTGCGGCCGGCGCCGGGAGGCAGCACCGGCGCCCAGTTCGCGGCGCCGAAGCCCGCCTGCATGACGGCCAACTACGTCGGCGATTCCATCGCGCCCGGAATCCTGACCATCGGCAATTCACAGACCGACATCTCCGTGGCGTTGGGCGCATGCCTGACGGATCCGACACACGTCATCACCATCAACTACTTCGGCTTTGGCACCACGCCGGCATGCTGCGCGTACACGGTGATTCCGGCGCCGCGCAAGAACAGCGTCATCGTGGTAGACTGCGTGTTCTACGAGGCGGTTGGGACCGGTGTGGTGAGTTACATCAACGCCGATGAGTCGTGCGGCTGTGTGGGGAGCAGCCCGCCCGATTTGCCCCGCCAGCCAGACCCGCCATCGGGTGCCCAGCGGGTGGACGTGAATGCCTCGCTGAGCTGGGTGGGGACCGATGTCGACGACGACCTGGTCGGCTTCGACGTCTACCTCGGCACCAGTTCGCCGCCCCCGCTGGTTGCGACGGCAACCGAGCCGGAATACTCACCGGACCAATTGGCGCCACTCGCCAAGCACTACTGGCGCGTGGTGGCACACGACGCGGCCGGGCACCAGACCTGGGGCCCGCTGTGGAACTTCGAAACACGACCGGCGACTTCCACGCCGGACCCGCCACACCATCCGTTCCCGGCGAATGGGGCGTACAACGTTCCTATCAATGTTGCGGTTTCATGGGTGAGCGACGACGCCGACGGGGACGCGCTCACCTTCGATCTCTATCTCGGAACCGCCTTCAACCCGCCGCTGTTTGCCGCCGGTCTGCAGGAGCAGAGCCACCAGCTGCCGGAGCTGGTGGAGGGGATGCGGTACTACTGGCGGGTGGTGGCGTACGACGACACCTCGCAGGCATCCGGGCCGGTGTGGACGTTTGCCACCGAGGGCTATAACGGACCCCCCGCGGTGCCGTCCGCGCCGCAGCCGGCGCAGAACGCGAGCGGGGTTTCCGTTCAGGCCGACCTGGCCTGGCAGTGCTCGGACCCGGAAGGCGACCCGATCACCTACGACGTCTACTTCGGCACGACGTTCCCGCCGGTGCTCGTGGCGAGCAATCACGCGGCTACGTCGTTCCCACTCGACCAACTCGCGTCGTCGCAGTCGTACTACTGGCGCATCGTGGCGCGCGACATGCACGGGGCGGAGTCGGCGGGCCTGGACTGGACATTCACAACCGGCGTGAACGCGCCACCCAACCCGCCATCGCAACCGCGTCCGTCCAACAACGGATCGGCGTCCCTGTGGACCTGGCTGGGGTGGTCGGCGAGCGATCCGAACGGGCACGCCCTCACCTTCGACGTTTATCTGGGCGACACGTCGCCGCCGCCGCTGGTGGCGACGGGCATCACCAAGAAGTTCTACAATCCGGGCCTCCTGCAGGAGGGGGGTGTCTACTACTGGCGTGTGGTGGCGACCGACGGTGAGTTCGTGGTGAGCGGACCGGAGTGGACGTTTGAGGTGGTGCCACCGAGCCCGTCCTGCCGCGGGGGAAACATGGGCATCTACCCCGACCAGACCGCAGGGAACTGCAGTCTCAGCGATCAGATGTCCGGTCCCCTCGACGTGTATGTGGTGGTGAATTCGGCTGGCGTGACCGGCGCTCAGTTCGCCGCGCCCAAACCGCCCTGTTTCACCGGCGTGTACCTGGGTGAGGAACTGGGTGCGGGGTTCATTGCCACCGGAAACTCGCAGGATGGCATGACGGTGTCGTTTGACGGCTGCCTGGCTGGACCCTACACGACCGTCGTGACGATTCACTACATGGGCCTGGGGACCACGCCACCGTGCTGCGAGTATCCGCTGCTGCCCGCTCCCGGCGCGAGCCATGTCGTTCTCGTGGATTGCAACTTCGAAGCAGGGATGTGCTCCGGTGAATCGTTGACGATCAACGAGGACTGGAGTTGCTGGTGCGGCATTATTACGCCGGTTCTCATTTCACGCTTCGGCGCGTCGGAAACCGATGCGGGTGTCATGGTGACGTGGGAGCTCGGCGGCGACGAGACCGCGGACCAGTTCACGGTACTCCGCCGTGCGGGTGACAGCGTGGATCCGCAGGTGGTGGGGGAGGGTGACGTAGCGGGTGCCAATGGCTCCTACCTGGATACGACGGTCGAGCCCGGCGTGACCTACCACTACGAGCTCGTGGTGCGCACGGCCGACGGCAACGAGTTCCGCTCGCCGGTGGCCACGGTGACCACGGCGGCCGTGGCGCTCTCGCTGGGGCAGAACCACCCCAACCCGTTCAACCCCACCACGGTGATCCCGTACACGCTGCCGGGTGGTGCTGCCACCAAGCGGGTGCGGCTGCTGGTGATGGACGTCTCCGGCAAGCTGGTGCGCACGCTGGTCGACGAGCCGCAGGCGGGCGGGATGCACGAGGCGGTGTGGGACGGCCGTGACGACCGCGGCGGTCCGGTGTCGAGCGGCATCTACTTCTGCGTGCTGGACGCCGACGGAAAACGCCACACCCGCAAACTGGTTCTGCTCAAGTAGACGCCGCGGCGCCCGCTGGCTACAATGCGCGCATGCCCGAGCTGCCGCCCGTCCGCTATTTCCGCTCCGCCGCCGAGTTCCGCCGCTGGCTGGAGAAGAACCACGCGCGCGTGACCGAACTGTGGGTGGGCTTCTACAAGAAGGGTGTGGACCGCAAGGGGATCACCTACAAAGACGCCGTCGACCAGGCCCTGTGCTACGGCTGGATCGACGGTCTCCTCAAGCGCGTGGACGCGGAGAGTTACACCCACCGCTTCACGCCCCGCACGCACAAGAGCACCTGGAGCAACGCCAACATCAAGCGCGTGGGAGAACTCAAGAAGCTGGGCCTCATGGCGCCGGCCGGCCTGGAGGCCTTCGGGAGAAGGACGAAGGACCGTTCGGGTGTCTACGCGCATGAGAACCAGCACGTCACCCTGGCGCCCGCCATGATGAAACGGCTGCGCGCCGACAGGAAGGCGTGGGCGTTCTTTCAGGCCCAGGCGCCTTCCTACCGCCGGCTCGCCGCGGCGTGGGTGATGTCCGCGAAGCGGGAGGAAACCCGGGAGCGTCGCCTGGCGTCGCTCATCGAGGACTCCGCGCGCAACGCCTGGATCAAACCCCTGCGCTGGCAGAAGTAGGCACGCGCCGCCTCAGAACGGTGTGGCGGTGCGGTAGAAGCGGCGCATCTCGTCCATGGCACGCGCGGCAAGGTCGGGGGGAATGCCATCCACGCGAGCGTTAATGTCCCACAGTTTGTACTTCTGCACATACATGGGAAACACCGAATACACGTCGTCGTCGGCCACGATGGCGTGGTTGACGTAGCTGCTGATGACGAACGGGCGTGGGTCGGCCAGCGGTCCGTACAGGTTGAGCCCGTTGCTGTAGTCGCCCGCGTCCTGCTTGCAACCCAGGCCCTCCTGGATGAGGGTGGGGACGATGTCGATGTGGGCGGTGGCTTCGGACACCACGCGCGGTTCCCGCCACGGCACGTAGATGATGAGCGGCACCCGCGTCTGGTACCCGGTGAAGTTGCTGGTGTGCCCCCAGTAGTTGGCGTCGTTGTCGTCGAACTCCTCGCCGTGGTCGGACGTGATCACCACGATGGTGTTCTCCAGTATTCCCTCCGCCTCGAGACCGTCCAGCAGATCGCCCACCAGCGAGTCTACCCAGCCGACCGCGTTGTAGTAGTCGTTCAGGAACGCCTCCGGGTCCCGCTCGCGGTTGGCCAGGGCGATGTTGAGCTTCCCGGCCGGGGTAAAGCGCGCCGTGTCCTTGGGGTAGTAGTAGCTGAAATGTGTCGACTTGTAGAACGCAAACCCGAAGAACGGCCGGCCCGCGGCGTTGGCGTCCAACGCAAAGCGGTGCAGGCGCCCGGTGAGGTCCTGGTCCTTCAGATCGGCGCTGCGCCCCTCGAATTCCTCCTGCACGTCGATGCCGCGGAACATCCCGTCCTTGATCTTGTGGCGCTCGAAGTGCGAGTCGGCAAAGATCCCGAAGCGGTAGCCGTTCTGCTGCAGCACGTCGATCAGCACCGGGTTGTCGATGGCCGCGCAGTTGGCCTTCACCGCGGCCCAGTAGGTGGGGTGGATGCCGTAGAACACCGAGAAGACACCACTGGGCGTGGAGTTTCCCGAACTGAAGTGGTTGTCGAAGCGCGATGCGCGCGAGGCGAACGCGGCCATGTGCGGCGAGATCCGCTCGTTCATGGCGTCGAAGCGCCAGCTCTCCAGCAGCAGGAGGAGGATGTTGGGCCGCCGCGATACCATGGTCGAATCGCACGCCACGTCCCGCAGCGGGTAGTGCAGCGCCTGACCCGCATCGTCCGCCGATCCGGAGGTTTCCACGATGAGCGGCAGCCGGTCGGCGTACTTGAGCGCGTGCCGGTGCGAGGTGATGGGGAAGTAGAACGGGAAGCGCAGCGTCATGTCGGTGAAACGGGTGTCGTTGCGTTCGTAGGCGAGCACGTGCAGCGCCTGGCTGGCCGAATAGGACACCAACGCCACCAGGAATACCGCCGCGGCCAGGCGCCCCGGGTGCCGCATGCGGCCGGAAACGCGGAACAGGAATGCGGTGAGCGCGGTCACCGCGGCCACCACCGCGGCCGCCATGGCGATGGTGAGCCCCGAAATACCGATGCCGCTGAAGGACTGGAACGCGTACTCGAGCCAGAAGGCGTCCACGTGGAAGCGGTACACCCGGTAGATGGTCGCGTCGAACACCAGGTAGAAGAGCATCGCGCCGATGAGCGTGGCGCAAACCGTGCGCGCCACGCGCGGCCACGCGATCAACACCAGGAAGACCAGCGACAGGAAGACCAGCGGAACGAGAACATAGTAGCCCAGGAAGACGAGAATGGCGTACGCGCCGGCGGAGTTGAGACCGGTCGACGCGTCGAGGTAGCGGGTGAGCGCGAGCACCGCGAACGGCAGCGCCAGGCCCAGCAGCGCCACCATGCGCGCATAGGAACAGGCGCGCGTGGACACGCAGGCCCGCGCCGAGGCGAGATAGCTTGGGAGTTTCATATCGGTCTGGACCGCAGGCGGCCGCGGTTCGGGCTGCGGGGCACTGCAGGCTCATATTGTAGCGCCATCCGATTCGGCCGACACGCGAAAGTTTGGGCGCTGAGACGCGCGGGGCGGCGAAACCTTACCACGGATCTGCCGCGGCGTTCCTTCGCGGCTACACTGCCTGGTTGCATCGTGTTAGGATGCGGGCCGAGGAGGTCCTTCATGCACTTCGCCAGGCTTCTTGTCGTTTCGTTCCTCGCCGTTCTCCCGATGCGGTCCGCCGCCCAGGAGGCGGCGCAGGCGCCCGATTCCACCGCCGCCGACAGCGCCGTGGTCGTGGTGCGCAAGCCCACCATACCCATCGTCCCCTTCTTTATTGAGGGGATCGAGGACACCTTCCTGACCGCCACGCTCGAGGTGCCCGAGGACCGCTCGCAGCCGGGCGGGCGCAAGATCTCCCTGCACATCGTCATCGTTCCCGCCCTCGAAAAGGGCTCGGGACTGCCGCCGCTGTTCGACATCGCCGGCGGACCGGGTGTATCCGCCACCGCGGGTGCCGCCGAGTACGCCGGTGTGCTGCGCGTGCACCGCGAGCGCCGCCCCGTGGTGCTGGTGGACCAGCGGGGAACCGGCGAGTCCAACCCGCTGCGCTGCCCGGAACTGGAAGCCGTCTCGAAGATGGACGATATGTACGACCCCGACGCCGTGGCGCGTTGCCGCGACGAACTCGCGAAGACGGCCGACCTTTCGCACTACGGTACCATCGACGCGGTGCGCGACCTGGAAGACGTCCGCAACGCGCTGGCCTATGACCAGATCGATTTCATCGGCCTGTCATACGGCACCCAGGTGGTTCAGATGTACATGCGCGAGTACCCGGACAACGTGCGTGCGGCGGTCATGCTGGGCGCGGTTCCGCTGGGCGAAGAGATCCCGCTCCACCATGCCAACAACGCCGAGGCCGTGCTGCAGCGCATCCTCGACGACTGCGACAGCGACCCCGACTGCGGGCGCGCGTATCCGTCGCTGCGCCGCGAATGGTCGGAGTTGCTGGAGCGGCTCGACGCCGGTCCGGTCTTTGCGGAGTTCGTGGACTCGACCGGTGCGCGCAGCGTGGAGATCCGCAAGGGGCCCTTCTGCGAGGCGCTGCGCTCGCTGTTGTACGTGCCGCCCACGCAGCGGCTCATCCCGCTGTTGATCCACCACGCCGCCCAGGACGACTTCCGGCCTTTCCTGCAGATGGTACTCGCCGGCGGCGCGGGCGGTTCGATCGCCGAGGGAATGTATCTGTGCACGATCTGCCCCGAGGGGACCACGCGCATCGCGCCGGATGCGATCGACGCCGCCACGGCGCGCACCTTTCTCGGTCGCTGGCGGGTCGACCAGCAGATGGGTGCGTGCGCGGTGTGGGCGCTCGCGCCGGCGCCGGACGCGGACCTCGCCCCGGTCGTCGCGGAGGCGCCCACGCTGTTCATCACCGGGGGCATGGACGCGGTGACGCCGATTGCCTGGGCGCAGGAGATCTCGTCGCGCCTGACCCACAGCCTGGTGCTGGTAATCGACCATCTGGGGCACCATCCGGACGGCCTCGAGCACATGGAGTGCTACGATGCCGTCATCGCGCAGTTCTTCGAGAAGGGGAGCGTGGTGGATCTGGACACGTCGTGCTTCGACACCATGCTGCCGCCGCCCTTCGTGACCGAATAGAATAGACGCGTTCCTCTAACTTGAAATACGCCCCCTCCCGAAACCGGCGGAGGTTCAGTTGACGCGCGGGCCGGGGCATGGTATACCCTCTTTCTTGTAGTACCTCGGCTTGGCGATCTGCAGTTAAGGGCAAAGCAGTTTCAAAAGACCGGCTTCGGTCGGAACCGAAATCGAGCGTGCTAGCTGCACCATGCCCGGCGAACGCCCCACTCCATCAGACTGCCGTGCGCTGCTTCTCTGCGCAGTTCCACTCTCTCGCGCGGCAGGTTCCCGTCTAAGCATCCGTCAGGTGTCGATGTTCGCGCTTCGCGTTCCGATCTTGTGTTTCGGGTTCCGCCTCCATGTCCTTGCGTAACGCGCGGTGAAGTTCCGCCACGCGTGGCGGTATGACAGGGAGGGTGCGTAACCGATTCGGTTGCGCGGCGAATTGAACACCCAACCCCTTGGAGGACCACCATGACGGGGAACAGATGGGGTTTGCGCCTTCTCATCTTCCTCCTCCTGCTCGCGACGCCGCTTGCGAGCGCCCACGCCGTGACGAACATCTTCTTGTACGACGAGAGCGTGGCGGCGGATGTGGATCTGAACGCCTACCTGGCTGATGGCACTGTCAAGCAGCCAAACGGCAAGGGTTTCTTCAAATACGTGGATAAGACACCGGCGCCAGCCGAGTATCCCACGATTGCAGTCTCCGAGCAGAGTTTTGAACAGCTCGGGGCGTCGAACGCTGAGATCGATGGCGTCTGGTTCATCAATCACGGCAATTTCTATGTGCCCAACAAGAAAGCGCTCATCCTGTGGGTGGTCCGAATCCCGGACGCCTCCCTGCGGATGCCCGCTGAATTCCAGCAGGATCTGACGATCTCGATGTGGGTCGACTGGAACCAGGACGACAAATGGAAACCGGGAGAGCGGATGATCCACCATTCGTTCAACCTGGCTGACAGGTTCCCGGCCACGGACGACGAAATCGTGGTTTCGTATCTGACGTCGTTCCAGGTGCCGGATGTCACGGAGATCATGACGTCCAGCGCCAAGTACGGCAACTCCGGCAAGGACATCCGCCACCTGTGGGTGCGCGCCGTGGTTGCGTATGACGATGACGACATGAGTCCGGACGGCGCGCAGCTCTTCGGGGAGTACGAAGACTATCGTGTCTCCTATTACGTTCAAAACAAATTCATCGGCGATGGTGGATCGCGCTAGGAGGGAAGAGCCATGAAGAGATTCAAGAATATGTTCTTGCTCGGCGCGGTTCTTCTTTCCGCGCTGTTGATCATTCCGTCTTTGCAACCGGTGGATGCCGCGGACGGCGCCAGGCCCGAACGCGTTGCACCGGGTCTTCAGAAACAGCTCGACGAGGCGGCGCCCGATGAGATGGTCACCGCCATCGTCAAGCTTCGTTCCATCGGCCCCCCGCCCCAGGCGAACCTGGGTCGGTCAGCTGTGTTCGGTTCGCTTCGGCAGAATGCGCGTGTCTCGCAGGCGCAGCTGAAGTCGTTCCTGAACCGCCCGGACATCCGGGCCGACGTCGGTGTTACGCGCGAGTTCTGGCTGGACAACCTGGTTCTCGTCCAGGCCCGGAAGTCCGTGATCGAACAGATCGCGCGCCGCACGGACGTTGAACAGGTGTTCGACAACTACACCGTCACCGTGCCGCCGCGGCCGGCGGACGATCCACTGCCGGATCCGCACCAGAGCCAGCCGTGGGACAACATCGCCTACATCGGCGTCAAGCAGGTGTGGACCAGTTTCGGTCTGCGCGGTGCAGGGGTGCGTGTCGGCGGACTCGATACGGGTGTGGACATCAACCACCCCGACATCGCCGGCAAGATGATCACCAACAACCCGGCCGATCCCACCTATCCCGGGGGATGGGCCGAGTTCGACGGCAACGGCAATGTGATTCCCGGTTCGGTGCCGCACGACAGTGACCAGCATGGAACCCACACCACCGGCACCATGGTCGGCGGCAACGCCAGCGGGTGGGACGTGGGTGTCGCGCCGGAAGCCAGCCTGATGCACGGTCTGGTCATTCCGGGTGGAAGCGGGAGCTTTGCGCAGGTCGTGGGCGGCATGGAGTGGATCATCGATCCCGATGGCAATCCCGCCACCGACGACGGCGCGCAGGTTGTGAACATGTCGCTCGGCGCTACGGGAACGTACACCGAGATGGTGGCGCCCACCGACAACATGGTCGCGGCCGGCGTGTTCCCCAGCTTCTCGATCGGCAACAGCGGGCCTGGTGCCAGCACAACCGGCAGCCCGGGCAACGTCCCCAGCGCCTTCGGCGTGGGAGCGACCGACAACCTCGACGTGATCGCGTCGTTCTCGAGCCGTGGCCCGGTGACGTGGAACTTCCCGCCGTATGTCGGGACCTACACCAAGCCGGACATCTCCGCGCCCGGTGTCTCCATCTATTCCACCGTGCCCGGTGGGGAGTGGGAGTACAGCGGGTGGAGCGGCACGTCCATGGCGGCCCCGCACGTTTCGGGGACCGTTGCGCTCATGCGCCAGGCCAACCCCAGCATGACCGTCGCCGAGATCAAACAGATCCTCGCGCAGACGGCACTTGATCTGGGCGCGGCGGGCATGGACAACAACTACGGCTGGGGACGCGTCAACGCGTTCGCGGCCGTCAGCGCCGCGCTGGTGGGAGTGGGAACGCTCGACGGTACCGTCGCCAGCATGGGGATGCCCGTCGAGGGCGCCCTGGTTCGTGTGGCGGACACCGGCCAGCGCGTCACCACCGACGCCAACGGCGACTACAGCATCCGCATCGTGGCCGGCGATCACACCATCGAGGTGAGTCGCTTCGGCTACGAGTCCGCCTCCGCGCTCGTCACCCTGGTGGCGGACATGACGACCACGCAGGACTTCGATCTGGTTCAGCTGCCGTCCGGCGCAGTCGCCGGCACGGTAACCGACTCGCAGTCCGGCATGGGTGTGTCCGCTTCCATCGCGGTGAAGCTCGCCGGACAGGTGGTTGTGAATGCGTCGACGGATCCCATGACCGGTGCGTACAGCATCACGCTGCCGGTGGGAACCTACGACCTCGTCTTCACGCCGGTGTTCCCGTATCCCGCGACGACGCGGAACGGAATTGCCGTCATGGAGGGGATGACGACGCCGCTCAACGTGACGCTCATGCCGGCCCAGGTCCTCATCGTGGATGACGACGCCGGCGGCGCCTTCGAGTCTTACTTCGAGGCGGCGGTTGCGGGAGCGGGGAGGTCGTATCTCACGGTGAGTTCGCCACCCACGGCGGCGCAGATGAGTGCGTTTGAAACCGTGGTCTGGTTCACCGGCAACGACTACACCACCACGCTGACGGCCGCCGACCAGGCGGAACTGGCCGCGTACCTGAACGGCGGCGGCCGCCTGTTCATGACCGGCCAGGACATCGGCTACGACATCCGGACGGAGGCGTTCTATGCGGATTACCTGCATGCCGCCTACGTGCAGGATGACGTGGCACTCGGTGCCGTGCTCGGCAACCCGGCCAGCCCGGTGGGATTCGGCTTCTCGTTCGCCATCTCGGGTGGCAGCGGGGCCAGCAACCAGGCCTACCCGTCGGAGATCAATCCGGTGGGTGGCGCCATGTCGGCGTTCTTCTACGATCCCAACGTTCCGGGCGCGCCGGTTTCGGTCGGCGAAGTCACCAAGAATGGCGGGGTCGTGGGCGACGGCATCGCCGATTCCGGCACCGCGGGTCTCACCTACGAGAACGGTTACAAGCTCGTGTACTTCGCGTTCGGGTTCGAGGCCATCGCCGATGCCAGCACGCGCACCGAGTTGATGGACCGCGTGCTCGACTGGCTGCAGGGATACCCCGAGATCAACCACACACCGCTGGGCGATACCGAGGATACCGCGCACCCGTACACGGTGACCGCGACCATCACGTCCGACTTCTTCACGCTGGATCCGTCGAGCTTTGCCGTCGTGTACAGCGCGAATGGCGGGCCGGACTTCACGGTTGCGATGATAGCGACCGGTGCACCGGACGAATACGCGGCCAGCATTCCGGCGCAGGCGTCGGACACGGAGGTCGCGTACTTCATCCGCGCGGCGGACGTGGAGGGTCATGCCTCCGTGGATCCGCTGGGAGCACCGCTCAACCGGTACAGCTTCTACGTGGGCAGAGACATGGTGGCCCCGGAGATCGTTCACATGCCGCTGCGCGACACCAACGATCTCACCGGGCCGTATCCGGTGATGGCGGAAGTGACCGACAACATCGGGGTCGAGTCCGTGTACCTGCTGTACTCGAAGAACGGCGGCCTCTGGCACCGCGCGAAGATGATCCCGCCCGACCCGGTTTCGCCCGTGTACCTGGGCGAGATTCCGGGCCCCACCATGGTGGGTGACCAGTTCGACTACTTCATCCTGGCGATGGACGAGTCGTACTCGGGCAACGTCACGCGCGAGCCGGCCACGGGAAGCCACAGCTTCTCGATCGTCGAGGAGTTCGTCTGGGACTTCGAGATGGATGACGGCGGTCTCACGCAGACGGGTGACGTCTGGCAGTGGGGTGCCCCGACCAGCGGTCCGGGCATGGCTCACTCCGGGATGAACCTGTGGGCGACGATTCTCGGCGCCAACTATCCCAACAGTTCCAACGCCACGCTGGACCTGCCGGCGATCACCATTGCGGCCGACCGGCCGTACGCGGTGTTCTCGTTCTGGCACTGGTACAACATGGAGAACACGTGGGACGGCGGCAACGTCAAGGTTTCGACCGACGGCGGTGCCACCTTCCAGATCGTGACTCCCGCGCGGGGCTATGACGGCGTGGCCCGCAGCGGCAACGCGGGCATTCCCAACGAGCCCTGCTTTACCAACATCAAGGAGTTCTGGCAGGAGGACGTGTTCGACCTGTCGGCCTTTGCGGGCCAGCAGGTGATCCTCCGCCTGCACTTCGGCAGTGACGGCAGCGTGCAGCGCTCCGGCTGGTACGTGGACGACATGCGTCTGCGCAGCAGCGACACGGACGACGTGGCACCGTCGTTCAGCAACGTGGTGGTTCCGGCCAGCACGTTCGACACGGCGGGGCCGTACGTGGTGAGCGCCGACGTGCGCGACCTGTTCTCGGGTCTCGCCAGCGTCGACATGTACTACAGCCTCGACGGCGGCCCGTTCGTCCAGGTGCCAATGACACCGGGGACGGGCGACCAGTGGAGCGCGAGCATCGGCGGACAGGCGCAGGGTACGCGCATCCGCTTCTACATGGAAGCGTCGGACAACGCGGGCAATACCACCCGCGAACCGCTGGGGGCGCCGGGTGATACCCACCTGTTCGCCATTCTGCCCAGCGCGCCGACGCTGGTGCTTTCCAGCTCCACCACCCTGGGTGCGGGGCTGGACGGCTACCGGGCGGCGCTCGAGGCCAACGGCTACGAGGCCGACTACTGGAGCTTCGTGAGCCAGGGCAGCGAGGTCCTCAATCACCTGAGCGCGTACGAGAACATCATCCTGGAGGAGACGAGCAGTATGACGTCCGCCGAGATGACGGCGTACGGTGCGTTCCTGCAGTCCGGGACGGTCGGGTCCAAGAAGGGCTTCTTCATCCTGGCGCGGAGCGTCGGACTCACCTCCTCCAACCGCCCGTTCATCATGCAGTACCTGCGTTCCGAGTACGTGCAGAACGACGCGGGCTGGAAGGAAATCACCGGTGAGCCGGGCGATCCCATCGGCATCGGCGAGACGTTCCTGCTGAACGGCACGTCGGTGGATGAGATCCAGCGTTCCACCACCTATCCGGGTGGCCTCATCGTGTACCGGTTCACCGCTCCGGGAACCGCGGCGATGTCCCGCGCGGAGTACGGAGAGACTCTCGAGAAGTACGGAGAGGAGTGGGACGGTGTGGTGCCGGATGCGCCGATCAGTCTCGATGCGGCGTGCGGTATCCGTTACAACGGAGACACCTACCGTTCGATCTACCTCACCTATGACATGAGCTATGTAACCGAGCTGTCGCGTCGCGAGGGCATCATGGATCGCGGCCTGCGCTGGCTCGCGTCGCCGGAAATCGTGCACAGCCCGCTGCCGGACACCGAGGACACCACCAGCCCGTATGCGGTGACTGCGCTGGTGTACTCGGACAACCTGGATCCGACGCGCGTGCGAATGACGTACGACGTCGGCGGCGGAGCGGTGGTTGTGCAGATGACACCCACCGCGAATCCAGACGAGTGGTCGGCGTCGATACCGGCGCAGCCGCTGGGAACGACCGTGCGGTATTACCTGAGCGCGGCCAATCTCGACGGCAATACGTCGTATGACCCGCCGACGGCTCCGACGGACCAGCACTCGTTCGATGTCAACGCCGACCTGACACCGCCGGTGATCGCGCACGCGCCCGTGGGCACGACGGCCGATATCACCGGGCCGTATGTCATCTCGGCGGATGTCACCGACAATGCGGGTATTTCCTCCGTTCAGCTCTCGTGGCGTAAGAACGGCGGCAGCACCACCACGGTGGCGATGACCAACACCATGGGCGACACGTATGAGGGCTCGATGCCGGGACCGTCGGTATTCGGCGACCTGTACGAGTACTTCATCGTGGCCAGGGATATTGCCGGCGTTCCGAACACGGCACGCAGTCCGCAGAACGGATTCCACAGCCTTGAGGTCGTTGACTTCTACGCGTGGGACTTCGAAGCGGACGACGGGGGATTCTCGGCCATCGGCCAGGACTGGCAGTGGGGTTCGCCCACCAGCGGCCCGGGTGGCGCCTACTCCGGCGTGAACCTGTGGGCGACGCAGCTCTCGGCCAACTACACCGCGAGCAGCAACTCCCGCCTCGACTCGCCGCCGGTGGTGGTACCCAACGGGAGTACCTACGCGCAGATGAGCCTGTGGATGTGGTACGACACGGAGCTCAACTACGACGGTATGAACGTGAAGGTCTCCACCGATGGCGGTTCCAACTGGACGATTCTCACGCCCGACATCGGCTACAACGCCACGGCTACCAGCGGCAACGCCGGTATTGCGGGTGAGCGCTGCTTCAGCGGTCACGGCCAGAAGTTCTGGCAGAAGGCGACGTTCGACATGACCCCGTACAAGGGTCAGGGCGTCATCGTCCGCCTGCACTTCGGCAGTGACGGCAGCGTGCAGTATCCAGGCTTCTACGTCGACGACGTGCGCATCGAGGGTATGGAGGACACGGAGGGGCCGGCGTTCGTTTCGCGGTCCATCCCGCTCAGCACCTTCGATGAAACGGGTCCGTACCTGGTGAAGGCGACGGTTGTCGACGCACTCTCCGGCGTGGCTGGAGTGGATATGCACTACAGCACCGACGGCGGAACGATCTACACGACCGTGGCCATGACCGGCACGGGCAGTGCGGACGAGTACGGGGCGGATATCCCGGGTCAGTCGAGCGGTACGCGCATCAAGGTGTACTTCTCGGCCACCGACAACGCTTCAAACGGGTCCACCGATCCGGACGGGGCGCCGGGAACCTCCACCTGGGAGTTCGGCATCCTGCCCTCGGGTGACTACCTGGTCATCGTGGGTGGCACCGCGGAGACCACTCCGCTCATGTTCCAGGAGGCGTTCGCCACCCTGGGACGCACCTACGACATCTGGGACTGGGACGTGAGTGGAGTCCCGGACCAGTCCGTCCTCAACGCCTACCAGGCGATCGTCGTAGATGAGAGTTTCTACTTCGATGCCACGCAGCTTGCGGCGCTGACCGCCTTCCTCAACACGGACGACGGAACGCGCCAGCAGATCTTTTTCATGGGACGCGACCTGTCGTTCGGCTCCTCGGCGCGGCCGTTCATGGAGCAGTACACCGGCGCGGCCTATGTGAAGGACAACCCGGCGTGGTTCCAGATTTCGAGCGCGCCGGGTGACCCCATCGGGGCGGGCGAAACCTTCACCATCTCCGGGAGCTACCCGGACGAACTGAAGTTCTCGACCACCTGGACGGGTGCCGAGGCGGTCTATCGGTACAGTGGCGTGGGCTCGGCCTCCGACCGGTGGGACACCGAGAAGGAGAACCGCGAGTTCTACGAGAAGGAAGGCAAGGAGTGGGATCCGAAGCTGTGGCCCTTCGCACCGTCCGGACCGGATTCACTGGCCGGCGTGCGGTTCGTGGGACCGAGCCACTCGGCGGTCTACTTCTCCTTCAACCTGTACTACATCCAGGAGCCGGCACGGCGTGCAGCCGTTCTCGGCCGCGCGCTCGACTGGTTGGCGTCCACCACGACGCTCACCGTGGCGGCGGGTGGCGAGACATTGGGATCGCCCGACGCGCCGACTCTGCTGCCTCAGCAGCTCTCGCTGGGCCAGAACTACCCGAACCCGTTCAACCCGGTCACGCAGATGCGGATCGGCATACCGGCGAAACACACCACGCCGGTGAGCCTGAAGATCTACAACGTGCGGGGCCAACTGGTGAGGACGGTGTTCAGCGGTGTGAAACCGGCGGGATACCATACGTTCAAATGGGATGGCACCGACGAACACGGGAGCCCTGTGGCGACCGGCGTCTACTTCGCGAACTTCGTCGCGGACAACACGCGGCTGACGCGCAAGATGGTGCTTCTCAAGTGAGCGGGGGTTCTTTGATCTGAAGGAAGCCCGGCCATCGAGTCTGACGATGACTCGGTGGCCGGGCCGCCGCGGCGCTGGCGTGCCGTGGCAACACTGGACAACTTCATCTTTTGTCGGTAAACTCTGGATCGGGGACCGCGATTAGTTCACCGCTTCTAGAGTGGGGGGAATCGCCTGAAGATGAGCCGATGGGTTCTATGCAACCAATTGTTCGTTAAGTCCCGACATCTCGCCGTCGGTGAAGCAAACGACACGCAGTGCCAAGAAAGCAGGGTGCCGGGATAGAACTCTGAATTCTGTTCTACCTGCACGTCGATCGAGGTGTGGGAAATGAAAGCCAGTGAACCTACCCAGAGATTACCATCCGCGGCATCCCCCGAGACGCCGGAGCATTGTTCCGCAATCGAGACCGCGGGCGGCGAATGTGGCGTGCCCGTGTGACCTGTGTGTTTGCAATTCTCGTCATCGCGGCAAGCACGGAATCGAGCGCGCAGACCGTCCCTTCGACGATTACTTTGTTTTCGGACCCGAACGGATACTCTTGTACGCTGATTGACAATCAGGAAATCCCCCTGAATGTCTATGTGATCAATGAGAGCCGAGGGCTGGTGGATTCGAGGTTTCGGATCGCGAGTTCCGAGGGATTCAACGCGGACTACCTGAGCGAAGTGGTTCACATGCCATTCCACATTGGTGATCTGCGGGCGGGCATCGATATAGGTTACGGCTACTGCGCCACCGGCACGCTGCTGCTTGCCACGATCACGTATATGGGTCACGGGAGTTCAAGCCCATGCGCGTACCTCGAGGTCTTGCCGCATCCGGTGTCGTACTTTGGCACCATTGAAGTCATGGACTGTGCTTTTGACACACTCAGAGGATCCACGCTGGGACCCCTCCTGGTGAACCCGAGTTCAGGGCAGTGCGCGCCGTGGTGCAGCCCGGTGGGTGTCCAATCGACGACATGGGGGGCTGTGAAAGCGTTGTACAGATAGCACGTAAGCCGGGGCCGCAGGCGACACAAGGAGGGGAGGGCTATGCGATTGGCTTTGATTGTCGCGGCGCTGAGTCTGCTGGCCACGGCCAGTTCATCAGTTACAGAACGGTCGGTGGGCAACCAGAGCTTCGCGCTGCGCGAGGGTGTTTGGTATTTCATCGATGAACACGACGAAGAGTGGAGGGTGGCGCCCGGCCGCATTTTCGTCAAGCTCACACAGGGTGCCACGCTGGAGCTCGCGCTGAATTCGCCGCCCCTCTCAGCGCTGAGCCTGGAGCGTCGGCTGCCGGTCGCGAACTTCTACCGGTTTCGATTTTCCCCGGAAAGCAACCCGATAGATGTCCTTGCAGAGGCCGTCTCGTCTCCGTTCGTGGAGGCGGCTTTTCTTGACACGTACATTCGGTTCCTAGGGGACGCCTATTACGACGAGTTGTGGCATCTAGCGGAGATCCGGGCGGAAGCTGGGTGGAAGGTGACAACCGGTTCCTCCGACGTGACCATTGCGATTATCGACGATGGATTCGAATACTATCACGAGGATCTGGCTGCCAACGTCTGGTCGAACCCAAGCGAGACGCCGGGCGATGGCGTTGACAACGATGCCGACTCACTCTGGTACGGGAGCCCGCTCGCAGATGACATGGTAGGATGGAATTTCGTTGATAACGACAACGACCCGTCTCCTAGGGCGATCCCCGGACACGATGATCCTGCCCATGGAACGGCCGTTGCGGGTCTCGTTTCGGCCACGAGAGACAATGATCTTGGTGTTGCCGGCGTCGCCGGCGGCAGCGCAGCGGGAAGACCTCAATTTGTGGCCGTCCGGGTGGACTTTTACGGCGACGTGACCGACGCCGTGGAGTACTGCTGGCGGAAGGGCTTTGACATCATTTCAATGAGCTGGACGAACAACGATGATTACGGACTCGTCCACGCTTTGCTGGACAGTGCGTATGCGGATGGGGCCGTCCTCGTCGCTGCTTCTGGAAATACCCCGCATAGGCGCGTATTTCCGCCTGCAAGCTATTCGTCGGTGATCGCCGTCGGCGGTGTGGGAGCGGGAGGGCAACAGCTCGATCTCTCCTGGGGACCGGAACAAGAACTCGTCGCTCCGACGTCGAAAATCTACTCGGGCGTTCCGCTGTGGACGACGGATAACGATTCGAGTATCACCGGTTACAATCCGGAGATCTATTGCGCATGCCCTCCGTCGTGCAATCAACGGCGGGCGTGACCCTCCAGTTCACCGAGGAGTATGTGACCGCCACCGACCGGCTCCTCTACGTCGACCTGGACCTTGAGGGCATCGCGGGTGTGCGAACCTGCGTCCTGTCCTTTCAACCGGGGATCAAACACCTGGAGCTTCTGAGCTGGGAGCAGGAAGATCCTTCTGTTGGGCAAGTGCTTTTTACACCAGCGCTCCGCAATGGCGTTCCAGAGTTGTTCTTCGGAGTGATGGTGTCGGAAAGCTACGGCGGGGCTTCGGCGCGCCTGGGGCGGCTCACGTTTGACGTCCAGACCAACGAGCCACTCGTGCTCGACGACGAGGCGTTCGTGCTCGCAGTGGGGGACCTGCTGCAGGAGGGCGAGGGGGGCACAGCAGTTGCCGCCTCGATGAATCCGGTCGTGGGACGGACGCTGGACACCGAGGTGGTGCGCGTCTTCCACAATCGTTTGGAGCAGTGCTTCCCGAACCCGTTCAACCCGACAACCACGATCGCCTATTCGATCAAGGAGGCGAGCGACGTGGGCATCACGATCTACGATGTCGCCGGACATCGGGTGCGTGACCTTGTAAACGAGCGGCAGGACCGGGGCGCGTATCAGATCGTCTGGGATGGCCGAAACGACAACGGAGCACCGGTCTCGAGTGGGGTGTAATTCTACAAGTTGGTTGCGAAGTCGTTTACGAATACCAAGAAGATGGTGCTTCTCAAGTGAGCGGCGGCAGCGGAATCATCGATCGCGTAAGCGGTTGACGGGCCCGCCCGCCTCTGTTTCCTGCGCTGGCGCCCCGGGGCTTCGTGCCCCGGGGCGCCGCCGGTGAGGCTCCTCCAGTCTTCATTTGCAACCGGCCGTCCCGGGCGCTATCCTAGGGTGGCCGCTCCGCCCCGCCCGTCTGTCGGCTCGGCGCCTGCCCGGATGCATCGTCCGGGCGGTTTCGTTGCGGACCGCGTCAATTATCACTTACTCCCACTGTTCCGGGACCCGGCAGGTTGCGTTCTCGACGCGCCGCGGCCACCGGAAGGAGCTGACGAGATCATGGCCAGGAGAATAATCGTAACCATCACCATTCTGGTGGTGGTGATCGCCGCCCTCGCGTTCGTCAAGTACCGTCAGATCATGGCTGCCATGGAGGGCGGTGCCTGGACGCCGCCGCCGGAGGCCGTGACCACGGTGGTCGCCGAGGAAGTGCAGTGGATGGGGACCATCAATGCCGTCGGCAGCGTCGCGGCGGTAAACGGCGTCATCCTCAGCGCGGACCTGCCCGGCGTGGTGCAGGAGATCACCTTCGACTCCGGGCGGCGTGTGGCCGCGGGCGACGTGCTGGTGCGCCTGGACACGAGCCAGGAGCAGGCGCAGCTCAAGGGTGCCGAGGCGCAGCGTGACCTCGCGAAGCTCAACCTGGACCGCGCGCGCGACCTCCTGACGAAGGAGGCGATCTCCGAGTCCGACTTCGATCGCGTGGATGCGGAAATGCGCGGCGCGGAGGCGGCCGTGGAGGGGTACCGCGCCACCATCGACCGCAAGACCATCCGCGCGCCGTTCGCGGGGATCCTCGGTATCCGCCAGGTCAACCTGGGCCAGTACCTCGCCGGGGGGGACCCGGTGGTGCCGCTGCAGCAGCTCGAGCCCATCTACGTGAACTTCGCCGTCCCCCAGCAGGACGGCGGGCGGCTCAAGCCGGGCAACGACGTCCTGGCGCGGACGCAGAGTGTCGACGGACCCGTCGCCGGCAAGATCACCGCCATCAACTCGCTCATCGACACCGCCACGCGCAACGTCGATGTGCAGGCGACCTTCGCCAACAGGAACGCCGCGCTGCGTCCGGGCATGTTCGTCGACGTGGAGGTCGAGCTGGGCAGCGCGACCTCGGTGGTTACGTTGCCGGCCTCGGCGGTGAGCTATGCACCGTACGGAAACTCCGTCTATATCGTGGAGGACGTGACCGGGCCGGACGGGAGTACCTACCGCGGCGTGCGCCAGCAGTTCGTGCGCCTGGGGGCCGCGCGCGGTGACCAGGTGGCGATTCTCTCCGGCGTCAACGCCGGCGAGGAGGTCGTGACCTCGGGCGTGTTCAAGCTGCGGCCCGGCGCGGCGGTGCTGGTGAACAACGAGGTCCAGCCCGCCAACAGCCAGACGCCCAACCCGCAGGACGGCTAGGGATGCGCTTTACCGACATCTTCGTGCGGCGGCCGGTGCTGGCCATCGTGCTCAACCTGGTGATCCTGATCGCCGGGGTGCAGTCGATCCGCTCGTTGAGCGTGCGACAGTATCCGCGCAGCGATATCGCCGTGGTGCGCGTGACCACGGTGTACGTGGGCGCCAACGCCGACCTGGTGCGCGGGTTCATAACCACGCCCCTCGAGCGCGTCATCGCCAGCGCGGACGGCATCGACTACATGGAGTCGGCCAGCGCGCAGGGTGTGAGCACCATCACCGTCCACCTGCGTCTCAACTACGACACCAACGCCGCCCTCACCCAGATCCAGGCCAAGGTGGCACAGGTGCGCAACGACCTCCCGCCGGAGTCGGAAGCCCCGATCATCGAGCTGGAGACGGCGGACAGCGAGTTCGCCGCCATGTACATCGGCTTCTCGTCCGAGGATCTCGACGAGAACCAGATCACCGACTATCTCACCCGGGTCGTGCAGCCCCGGTTGTCCTCGATTGCCGGCGTGCAGCGCGCGGATATCCTCGGCAGCCGCACCTTCGCCATGCGCGTCTGGCTCAAGCCGGACATGATGGCGGCGCGCAGCATCTCGCCCTCGGACGTGCGCAACGCGCTCGCGCGCAACAACTACCTCTCGGCGCTGGGCACCACCAAGGGGTCCATGGTGTCGGTGAACCTGGTGGCCAACACCGACCTCAAGACGGTGGAGGAGTTCCGGCAGCTCGTGGTCAAGGAGGCCAACGGCAGCCTGGTACGCCTGGGAGACATCGCGGACGTGGTGCTGGGAGCGGAGAACTACGAGCAGGAGGTCCGCTTCAACGGCGATGCGGCCACGTTTATCGGCCTGTGGGTGCTTCCCACCGCCAACTCGCTGGAAGTCATCCGCCGGGTGCGCGAGGCCATCCCCGAGATCGAGGCGCAGCTGCCCGCGGGCATGAAGGTGGGCATCCCCTACGATTCGACCCGCTACATCGAAGACGCGATCCATGAGGTCCTGAAGACGCTCACCGAGACCCTTTTCATCGTCATCGTGGTCATCTTCCTGTTCCTGGGATCGGTGCGCTCGATGCTCATCCCGGTGGTGGCCATTCCGCTCTCGCTGGTGGGTGCGGTGTTCCTGATGAACGTGGCGGGCTTTACCATCAACCTGCTCACGCTGCTCGCCGTGGTGTTGTCGGTGGGGCTGGTGGTGGACGACGCCATCGTCATGGTGGAGAACGTGGAGCGGCACCTGCACATGGGTGAAGACCCGTTCCACGCCGCGCTGTTCGCCGCGCGCGAGCTGGTGGGTCCCATCATCGCCATGACCATCACGCTGGCGGCGGTGTACACGCCGGTTGCCATCCAGGGTGGGTTGACGGGAACGCTGTTCCGCGAATTCGCCTTCACGCTGGCGGGCGCCGTGATCATATCCGGCGTGGTGGCATTGACGCTTTCGCCCATGATGGGCTCCAAGATGCTGCGCGAGGGCGACACCAACCGCGGCTTCGCCGGTTTCGTCAACGGACAGTTCGACCACATCCGCAACTTCTACGTGCGGCGGCTCGCCACCGTTCTCAAGTACCGGCCGGCGGTGTACACGGTGTGGGTGGTGGTGGCGCTGCTGATGGTTCCGTTCTACATGTTCTCCTCCAAGGAGCTGGCCCCCACCGAGGACCAGTCGGTGATCTTCGGTATCGTGCAGGCCCCCGCCAACGCCACGCTGGATCAGACCACGCTGTACACGCCGGCAATCAACCGCGTGTTCGAGTCGATTCCGGAGCACCAGGCCACCTTCCAGATCACGTTTCCGACCGGCGGCTTCTGCGGCATGGTCACCGTTCCCTGGAGCGAGCGCGACAAGAGCAGCGAGCAGTTGCAGCTCGAGGCGTCCATGCAGCTCGGGCAGATCCCGGGCGTGCGCGTGATCCCCATCGTTCCGCCGGCGCTGCCCGGCGGCGGCACCTTCCCGGTGGACTTCGTGATCGCCTCCACCGCGGAGCCCGAGGAACTGGCCCGGTTCGCCGACGATTTCGTGATGAAGGCCTTTCAGAGCGGGATGTTCATGTACGCGGACTCGGATCTCAAGTTCGACCAGCCGCAGACGGAAGTGGTGTTCGATCGCGACAAGCTGCGCTCCGCGGGCGTCGACCTCAGCCAGGCGGGGCAGGACCTCTCCACCATGCTCAGCGGCAACTACGTGAACCGCTTCAGCATTCAGGGCCGCAGCTACAAGGTGATTCCGCAGGTGAAGCGCAGTGAGCGCCTGACCGCGGAGCAGATCGAGGACATATACATCACCGGCCCCAACGGCAGGCTGGTTCCGCTGTCCACCTTCGCCACCCTCAAGACGACCACCCAGCCCCGCGACCTCAAGCGGTTCCAGCAGTTGAACGCCGTGCGCATCCAGGGCGCCATTCCGCCCCCGGTGCCGCTGGACAAGGCGCTGTCGATGCTCGAGGCCGAAGCGCGCAAGACGCTGCCCAAGGGGTACAGCATCGACTACGCGGGCGAGTCGCGCCAGTTGCGCAAGGAGGGGAGCAAGTTCCTCGGGGTGTTTCTGCTCTCGGGAATTCTCATCTACCTGGTGCTCGCCGCCCAGTTCGAGAGCTTCCGCGACCCGTTCGTGATTCTCATGGGTTCGGTGCCGCTGGCACTCGCGGGTTCACTCATGTTCTCGTTCCTCGGCTTCACCACCCTGAACATCTACAGCCAGGTCGGCCTGATCACCCTGGTGGGACTGGTCGCCAAGAACGGGATCCTGATTGTCCAGTTCGCCAACGAGCTGCAGTTGGAGGGGCGGTCCAAGCTGGACGCGGTCATCGAGGCCTCGGGCACGCGCCTGCGGCCCATTCTGATGACCACCGCGGCAACGGTGGCGGGGCACATGCCGCTGGTGTTTGCGGCCGGGCCCGGCGCCGGATCCCGCAACAGCATCGGTATCATGCTGGTCACCGGCATGATCATCGGCACGGCCTTCACCCTGTTCGTGGTGCCGGCCATCTACATGCTGATTGCGCGCACGCGCGAGCGGGCGGTGCAGGAAGAGGTGCTGGCCAACGTCGCGGCCGGCGTCTAGCCGGGTTGCCGCGCAACCCGTGCGGCCATCCTTCCGTATATACCGCCATTCCCCCGGCCCGGTCCGGTGCCCGTTCGGAGTTGCCGGGGCGAACTCCTCACCACCCACACCAGGAGGTCCCGGTGCTAAGCACGCGCGGTCTCACCAAGATCTATCCCGGTCCGGTAACGGCTCTCAATGGCGTCGACCTCGACGTTGCGCCCGGCATGTTCGGCCTGCTGGGGCCCAACGGCGCCGGCAAATCGACCTTCATGAAGATCCTGGCGGGTCTGCTGGAGCCCACCTCCGGCACGGTGACCCTGGACGGCAAGGACACGCTCGCCGATCCCGAGTGGTTGTGGCCGCGGCTGGGCTACCTGCCGCAGGAGTTCGGCTTCTACCCGCACCTCTCCGGCGAGGCGATGCTCGCGCACCTGCTGGCACTCAAGGGTGTGGATGCGCCGGGCGGGCGCAAGAAGCTGGTGGCCGATCTGCTGGAACGCGTGAATCTGTCCTTCGCCGCGAAGCGCGCGGTCAAGGGCTACTCGGGCGGCATGCGCCAGCGCCTGGGCATCGCCCAGGCCATCGCGGGCAACCCGCGCCTGATCATCGTGGATGAACCCACCGCCGGTCTCGACCCCGAGGAGCGCATCCGTTTCTATCACCTGCTGAGCGAGCTGGCCGCGGACCGCATCGTGCTCCTTTCCACGCACATCGTGGAGGACGTGGCGGTGTTGTGCCCGCGCTTCGCCGTGATCCGCCAGGGCAGGCTGATCGCGCTGACCACGCCCACCGAGGCACGCGCGGCCATCGGTGGTCACATCTACGAGGGAACCGTCGACCCGGCCGGCCTGCCGCGGCTGCGCCAGGAACGGACGGTCACGCAGGCGCTGCTGATGGAGGGGCGCAACCGCGCGCGAATCTATGAACCCTCCGGCCATCCCCCCGCGGGCTTCACGAGCGTGCCGGTCACCCTGGAGGACGCCTACCTCGTGCTCATGCGACTGGGATCGCTGCCCGGTCGCGAGCCGCTGGCTGCGGCAGCCGCGGGTGAGCGATGAGCATCGCACGCCTCCGCGCCGCATTCAGTGTCGAGTTCTGGAATTCTTTCCGGCGTCCGCTGTTCATCGCGCTGGCGCTGATGCTGGCGCTCACCGCCTTCGGGCTGTCCAGCGGCAAGATGTCCATTTCCTCCGGCGACAGCACCGTGGGTGGCACCAAGGCGTGGATCACCTCGGAGTTCGCGCAGACCCAGACCACCGCGTTCCTGGTGCTGCTCTACTACGCGTTCTTCGTTGCGGCGGCCGCGGGTTTGTCGTTGTTGCGCGACCGCGAGACGCGGGTGGACGTGCTGCTGCACTCCACCCCCATGACACCCGGCGAGTATGTGTGGGGGCGGTTCTTCGCGGTGGCAGGCAGTTTCACGGTGTTGCTGTGCTTCCAGGCCGGGGCGGACGCGTTCTTCAACCACGCCGTCCCCAACGCCAACCTCAACGAGATCCGCGGACCCTTCTTATTCCGCAGCTATTTTCTGCCCGTGCTGAGCATGGGCATTCCGTTCGTCGTGTTCTTTGCCGGCGTGTCGATGTGGGTGGGCGAGCGCTCGCGCAATGCGGTGCTGGTGTTCGTGCTGCCGGTGGCGATGCTGATGATCAGCGGGTTCTTCCTGTGGACGTGGTCGCCGTCGTGGCTTTCGTGGCGGGTAAACCAGATTCTGCAGGTGATCGAACCCACCGGGTACCGCTGGCTCAATGAGACCTACCTCAAGGTGGATCGCGGCGTGGAGTACTACAACCACGCGCACGTTCCGTACGTGGGGTTGTTCTGGCTGAACCGCCTGTGGCTGCTGGGAATGGGCGTGGTGGGCGTGTTGATGACGCGGCGATCGGTGGCCGCGTCCATGCGCGGGGCCGTGGTGGCAAAGCCGCGGCGCTGGCGCTGGCGCCGCAAGTCCGGGCCGATTGCGGCCGCGATCCCCGCGCCGGCGCCCGAGGATGCGTCGCTGGCCGGCATGGGCATGACCAGCGGTGTGCCTTCGTTCGTGGCAAGCGTGCGCCGGGTGGCGCGCACCGAACTGCACGAACTGCTGCGCCAGGCGGGCCTGTACATCTTCTTTCCGCTCATTCTCATCCAGTGCCTGGGCAACGTGCTGGTGGCGGTGGGCGCATTCGACACGCCGTTGCTGCTGACGCCGGGGATGACGGCGGTGGCCGCCGCCAACCAGCTGGTGACCTTCGTGTGCTTCCTGCTCATGTTCTACACGGTGGAATCGCTGGAACGCGAGAAGGCCACCGGCTTCGCCCCCATTCTGTTTGCCTCGCCGCTGCGCACCACCGCGTTCTTGACCGGCAAGGCGCTGGCCAACAGTGTCATCGCCGTGGCCATCCTGGTCGCCGCGTTCATCGCGTGCGCCATCGCGCTCCTGATCCAGCATACCGTGCCGCTGTCGCTCTCCCCCTACCTGCTGGTGTGGGGACTGCTGCTGCTCCCCACCTTCCTCGCGTGGACGGCCTTCGTGACCGCGTCGTACGCCGCGGTGGGGAATCGCTACGCGGCGTATGCGATTTCGTTCGGGCTGCTCGCCTTCAGCGGGTACAAGGCCATGACCGGGGGCATGAGCTGGGCGGGCAACTGGCCGCTGTGGGATGCGTTGCGCTGGAGCGACCTCGGCGCCTTCGAATTGGATCGCAGCGCGCTCATTCTGAACCGCGTCATGGTGCTCGGCTTCGGCGTGCTGTTCACGGTGCTGGCGGTGCGACTGTTCGGCCGGCGCGGGGGCGACGCGGTGCAGACCATGCACCGGCTCTCGCCACGCCGGCTCGCGCGATCGGGCGTGCGCCTGTTGCCATTTGCCGCGGTTCCGTTGACGGCGTGTGGGGTGCTGATCTTCATGGTGCACAGCGGGCTCGAGGGCGGCGTGGCCAGGAAGGACGCAAAGGAGTACTGGGCGAAGAATCTCAAGACCTGGTTCGACGTGCCGCTGCCGGACATCGCGCGCGCCGACATCGACGTCAAGGTGGATCCCGCGAAGCACTGGATCGCCAGCAGGGGCACCTTCACGCTGGTCAACCCGTTCGATGACCCGCTGAGCCAGATTCCGCTCACCACCGGGCTGTTCTGGGAGAACGTGACCTGGACCATGAACGGCGAGGACTACACGCCGGAGGACAACCGCTACCTCGTGGTGTTCACGCCGTCCCGCCCGCTGGCCAGCGGTGACAGCGTGGTCGTCGGATGGTCGTTCGAGGGGAAGTTCCCCGGCGGCGTCACGAAGAACGGCGGCAATGCCAGCGAGTTCATCCTGCCCGCGGGCGTGGTACTCACCGGTTTCAGCCCCAGCTTTGCGCCCGTGCTGGGCTTTCAGGAAGAGGTGGGAGAAACCGAGAAGAACCGCACCGAGCCGCGCCGCTACCCGCGCGACTACTGGAAGGGCATCACCCGTGGCGGTTACGGCGCTACCGCGTGGTTCCCCGCACGCATCAGCGTCACCGGACCGCAGGAGTACACACTCAACTCGGTGGGCGTTTGCACCAGCAACACGGTTGAGGACGGCTGGCGCACCCAGGTGTGGGAAACCGACCACCCCGCCAAGATCCTCAACATCGTGTGCGGGCGCTGGGAGGAGAAGCGTGGCCGCGAGGGGACCGTGGTCTATTACAACGACAAGCACCTGTACAACGTGGACGAAATGGTGGCCACGCTGGACGCGGCCCGCCACTGGTATTCGGAGTGGTTCCTGCCCTACCCGTGGCAGGAACTGAAGCTGTCCGAGTTCCCGGGGCTCGCGGGGTACGCGCAGGGATTTGGCACCAACATCACCTTCAGCGAGAACATCGGTTTCCTCACCCGGAACACCGACAAGACCGACGCCACCTTCCTGGTGACGGCGCACGAAACCGCGCACCAGTGGTGGGGCAACATTCTTACCCCGGCCAACGGGCCCAACGGGGACTTCCTCAGCGAGGGCACGTCGCATTTTTCGACGCTGCTGCTCTTCGAACAGGTGAAGGGGCCGCACGGCCGCATGGAGTTTGCCAAGGGCATCGAAGACCGCTACAACAACCGCCGCCGACCCAACGACGAACGCCCAATGTACGACGTGGACGGCAAGCGCCGTTCGGACACCACCGTCATCTACGACCGCGGTGGGTGGGTGTTCTGGATGGTGTACGACTATCTGGGCCACGAGCGCGCGCTCGAGGGCTATCGCAATTTCTTCCAGACGTGGAGTGCCAGCCGCGATCACCCGGCGTTGCAGGACTTCGTGGCGGCCATGCGTCCCTATGCCGCGGACCCGGACGCGTACGACGCGTTCACCAGGCAGTGGTTCGAGGACAAGGTGGTTCCGCAGTACGCCGTCCACGACGCGAAGAAACAGGCGGACGGCGACGGCTACGTGGTGACGCTCACGCTGGAGAACACCGGCACCGGCACCATGCCGGTGGAGGTGGCGGCCACAAAGGGCGAGCGCTGGCAGAAGCCGGACGCGGATGCCGACGACGCGGTCTACACCCAGCGCGAAGACTATCGCGACGCGCGCACCACGGTCACCATCGGCAGTGGGGAGTCACGCGAGGTTACCATTCGCTGCGACTTCGAGCCGGAAAAGATCGTCGTGGACCCGGATGTCCGCATTCTTCAGCTGAAGAGAAAGCAGGCGGTGGCGTCTCTGTGACGACCGCGCGGGATTTCACGCTGGACACGGCCCGTTTGCCTGTAGAAGAGTCCTCTCCGTGAACGCATTTCGCAGCGAGTTGACTCCGGTCCAGTTTCTCGAACGTTCTGGTACCGTGCACGCGGAGCGGATCGCCGTCGTCGACGGCGGAGTCCGTCACACGTGGCGCGAGTTCCGTTCGCGCGCGCGGCGGCTGGCGTCGGCGCTGCGCGCCGGCGGCCTCGAGAAGGGCGACCGGGTGGCCTTCCTCTCCTTTAACGCCGAGCCGCTCTTGCTCGCGCATTTTGCGGTGCCCATGGCGGGCGGCGTGCTGGTGGCGATCAATGCGCGCTGGTCCGCCGAGGACGTGGCGTACGTGGTGGAGCACGCGGGCGCGACGCGCCTGTTCGTGGCCGCGGCGCTCGAGCCGCTCGCCGCGCGGGTGGCGCCGCGCGTGCGCCGCATCGGCACCGGCGTTGAACTCGAGTCACTCATCGCGTCCGGTGAGGATGCACCACTCGAGTCATGGCTCGCCGACGAATCCGGGCCCATCTCCATCAATTACTCGTCGGGAACCACCGGGCGCCCCAAGGGCGTGGTGTACCACCACCGCGGCGCGTATCTCGACGCGCTCGCGGTGGCACTGGAACACGGCATGTCGTACGAGAGCGTCTACGCGTGGACGCTCCCCATGTACCACTGCAACGGCTGGACATTTCCCTGGGCGCTGGCGGCGGTGGGAGCGCGCAGCGTGTGCTTTCCGCGCGTGGAATCCGCCGCGCTGTGGGGGCTACTGGAGAATGGGGTCACGCACTTCTGCGCCGCGCCCACGGTGCTCATCATGCTGGCAAACGACCCCGGGGCGCGTCGGTTGGAAAGACCGGTGCGCGCCATCATCGGCGGCGCGCC
Organism: Candidatus Krumholzibacteriia bacterium; assembly: GCA_029865265.1. NCBI lineage: Bacteria > Candidatus Krumholzibacteriota > Candidatus Krumholzibacteriia > Candidatus Krumholzibacteriia bacterium. The sequence goes on from JAOUHG010000018.1 coordinate 43,337, forward strand.
GCCCTCGCCCGCGCTGATCGCCCGCCTGGGTGAGCTGAATTTCAGGCTCGATCACACCTACGGGCTCACCGAAACCTACGGCCCCTTCGCCATCAACATTCCGCCGCCGTCGTCGTCGGCGAAGCCGTTCGACGAACAGGCGCGCATCATCGCGCGGCAGGGTTTTCCCAACGTGTGCGCGGGGGAGATGCGCGTGGTGGACCCGGCCATGAACGACGTCCCGCGCGACGGGCGCACCATGGGTGAGGTGGTGATGCGCGGCAACGTGGTCATGAGCGGATACCACCGCGACCCCGATGCAACGGCACGCGCCTTCGAGGGCGGCTGGCTGCACACGGGTGATCTTGCCGTGTGGCACGAGGACGGCGCCGTCGAACTGCGCGACCGCATAAAGGATGTCATCATCTCGGGTGGCGAGAACATCAGCACCATCGAGGTGGAACAGGCGCTGGCCAGCCACCCCGCCGTGCTCGAGTGCGCGGTGGTCGCCGTCCCCGATGAGACCTGGGGCGAGGTGCCGCGGGCGTTCGTCACCCTGCGCGAAGGCGCAGGCGCGACCGCCGCCGAACTCATCTCCCACTGCCGCACCCATCTGGCCCACTTCAAGGTTCCCAGAACCGTGGTATTCGGCCCCCTGCCAAAGACCTCCACCGGGAAGATCCAGAAGTTCGTCCTGCGGGAAGGCGCCTGGAAAGGCCGGGAAAAGCGGATCAACTAGGGAGCGGTACCTGTGTCCAAAGCCATGCGTCTGGTGCTAGCATGCCTGTTGTGTGCCGCCCTGGTCATCGGGATGGGCCTTCTGATCCACCACTGCTCGGGGCCACACTGACCTTCTGTCTGGAGGTAGTATCGTGAAGAAGAACATGGGTGCCGCAGACCGTATCATCCGCACGCTGATCGCAATCGTGATCGGCGTGTTGTTTTTCAAGGGCGTGATCGCGGGCGTGCTCGGGGTCATCCTGGGAATCCTGGCCATCATCTTCCTGGCGACAAGCCTGGTGGGCTGGTGTCCGCTCTACCTGCCGTTGGGTCTCTCGACGTGCAAGGCGGCGCCGGCGAAGAGCAAGTAGAACACGGCGTTCACGGCGCGCCGGCGATCCAGCGCTCGGCCTGCTCGCGGCACGCGGCCAGGGGAGTCGGCGGCACGGGCGCGTCGGCGGCGGGGGACAGCGCGAGCCACCACCAGCCCACGTCGTGCCAGCGTCCCAGCTTGAAGCCTGGCTTTGGCAGCCACGCAACGCGCTCGAAGCCCAGTGATTCGTGCAGCGCCACGCTTGCCTCGTTGGGCTGGGCGATGATTCCCACCGCGTTGATGTAACCCTGCCCGCGCATGCAGCGAAACAGCGCCCGATACAGCAAGCGGCCCAGCCCGCGCCGCCTCGCATCACTTGCGATGTAGACGGACACCTCCGCCGTCCACTGGTAGGCCGTGCGATCCTTGAACGGTGCCGCGTACGCGTATCCCGCAATGCGGCCGCCGTCTTCGGCCACCAGCCAGGGATGGGTGGCGAGAAACCGCGCCATTCGATCCGCGAAGACAGTCTCGCCTGGGACCTCGGTCTCAAAGCTGGAATGGGACGATTCGACGACCGGCCGGTAGATGTCGAGGCACCCGGGGGCGTCGGTGGGGGTGGCAAGCCGGATGAGCATTGGCCGAGAGTAGTTCCCATGCCGCGGCGCTGTCCATCATCCCGCAACTGGGGGGTGGGCGATGTGCAAGGCCGTCCCGGTGGCGCCCGTCGTCGCGGCCGGGCCACTCCCGGCTCCCCGGGGGGCGAGCGGGCCACCGTTCTTCCCGGGACTTGCCGGGCGGGGAGCGTGGGGCAGGGCTGAAGAATGTCCTCGAAAGGGAATTAAGAGTGGACTGTCTCTTGCATGGCGGCTAACATTCCCTTGGATATCGTCGGCCGCAGGCGCGCTTCTGTGCCGCCCATGCCGGCACCGGGGCCGTTTCCTTTTTGATACCGGCCCCTCGTTTGCACCCTTCGCCGGCCGCCCCCCAGGCGAGGACAATCTCAGAAGGAGGCACCTATGCGCGTCAAGCGATGGGTTCGTTTCACTATCATTCCGGCCACGCTCGCCGTTGCCGGACTCGCGGTTGCGTCGAGCATCGGCCCGCCCCGCAACCGGACCGGCGCCCCCGCCATCGGCGGAGTCGGGGCGGAGTCCACGTGCCTGAACTGCCACAGTGGCAGTCCGATAAATGGCAGCGCGACGCTCACGTTCGTCAATGCGCCCAACTTCTACGTGGCCGGGCAGACCTACACCTTTTCGGTGCAGCTCGCCTCCACGGCGACGTCGGGAAACGCCAACCGCGTGTGGTCGTTCGAGTTGACCGCGGTCAACCAGAGCAACGGTCAGGGAGCGGGTACGTTCGCAAACGTCGCCGGGCAGGGAACCGCGATCATCAGCGGCTCGGGCAGCTACTCCACACGCCGGTACATCGAGGAGGCGACCGACGACAGAGTCGGCGCAACCTCACCCCAGACGTGGCAGGTGCAGTGGACCGCGCCCGACCCGGGTGTCGGGTCCATCGGGTTCTACGCCGCCGGCATCGCCGGTAACGGGAATGGACAGACGAGTGGTGACTACGTGGCCACGGCCTCGCAGGTGATGGCGGACGTGACGCCCACCGAGCAGGTCACCTGGGGGAAGGTCAAGGCTCTCTTCCGCTAGCCGTTTGCTGTAAGATGGAGACTGAACGCGGCGCGCGTCCCCTGCGGGGCGCGCGCCGTCTGCTTCGGGTTCCCCCGGTTGCCGCGCCACCCGCTTTTTGATACCTTCCTCCTTTGCCTCCCGCAAGCCAATGAAGCAAAAAGATCTCGTCGTCCGGGGTGCCCGGGAACACAACCTCAAGAACATCAACGTCACCCTGCCGCGCAACCGGCTGGTGGTGGTGACCGGCTTGAGCGGCTCCGGGAAGTCCTCACTCGCCTTCGATACCATCTATGCCGAGGGGCACCGGCGGTACGTCGAGAGTCTCTCTGCGTACGCCCGCCAGTTCCTGGGGCAGATGGAGAAGCCCGACGTGGACCGTATCGAGGGGCTTTCGCCCGCCATCTCCATCGAGCAGAAGACCACCGGGCGCAACCCGCGGTCGACCGTCGGCACCATGACCGAGATCTACGACTACCTGCGCCTGCTCTTTGCGCGCGCGGGGACGCCGCACTGTCCCACCTGCGGTCGCGAGATCGCGCAGCAGACCATCCAGCAGATCCAGGATCGCATCCTGTCGTTCACCCCCAACACGCGCGTGGCCATCCTGGCGCCGCTGGTGCGGGGACGCAAGGGCGAGCACCGCAAGGTATTCGAAACCATCGAGACCCAGGGGTTCGTGCGCGCGCGCGTCGACGGTGTCATCGTGGACGTCGACAGCCCGCCCAGGCTCAACCGCCAGCAGAAGCACGACATCGACGCGGTGGTGGACCGGCTCACCGTGGATCCCAGGAACGCGCGCCGCATCGCCGATTCGCTGGAGGCGGCGTCGCGACTCGCCAACGGTAACATCACCGTGATTGCGGGTGGCGAGGACCATGTGTTTTCGCTGCAGTTCGCGTGTGCGCATTGCGGCACGGGCTTCGGCGAGATGTCGCCGCGACTGTTCTCGTTCAACTCGCCGTACGGCGCCTGCGCGGAGTGCTCCGGCCTGGGTTCGCGCATGGATTTCAACGAGGCACTGGTGGTGCCCGACGCAATGCGCACCATCGGGCACGGTGCGCTGGCGCCCATGGGCAAACTCAAGGGCGACTGGGGGCGTTCGCAACTCGAGGCGCTGGGCGAGCACGTGGGCTTCGACCTGGATACGCCGTGGAAGGACCTGCCGAAGAAGGCGCACAAGGCGATCCTGCACGGCATCGACGGTGAGATTGCGGTGAAGATGGATTTCGCCCGCGTCGAGGGCGAATACCGCACCGACTGGGAGGGCGTCATCCCGTGGTTGCGCCGCCGCCACCGCAGCACCTCGTCCGACAGCGTGCGCAAGTGGATCGAGACCTTCATGACCGTCGAACCCTGCGCAGCCTGCGCCGGGGCACGACTGCGGCCGGAAGCACTGGCGGTGCACGTGTGCGGCAACACCATTGCGGAGGTGTGCCGCTGGAGCGTGGCGCGGGCGCTGTTCGAGATCAACGGATTCAAGCTGCAGGGAAACGCCGCCATCATCGGCGCGCCCATCCTGCACGAGATCGTTTCGCGCATCCGTTTCCTGGTGGACGTGGGGCTGGGCTACCTGTCGCTCGACCGCAGTTCGGCCACGCTGGCTGGCGGCGAAGCGCAGCGGCTGCGCCTCGCCACCCAGATCGGATCCAAACTGATGGGCGTCCTTTATATACTCGACGAGCCGTCCATCGGCCTCCACCACCGCGACAACGCCCGTCTCATCAAGACACTCAAGGAGTTACGCGACATCGGCAACACCGTCATCGTGATCGAGCACGACCGCGACACCATCATGGCGGCGGACTACGTGGTGGACCTCGGGCCGGGTGCCGGCGTCCACGGTGGTGAGGTGGTGGCCGCGGGGGCGCCGGAGGAGGTCATGCGCGCCCCCGACAGCGCGACCGGTCGCTACCTGCGCATGGATGCGCCGGTGATATCGCGTGGTGCGCGCCGCCACCTGATCGATCAGAGTGTCGTGGTGCGTGGTGCGCGCGAGAACAACCTCAAGCGCATCGACGTGGCGTTTCCCATCGGGGTGTTCAGCGTGGTGAGTGGTGTGAGCGGATCGGGCAAGAGCACGCTGGTCAATGACATCCTCTATCGCGCCGTGCACCGTGAGATCTACGGCGGCAACGAGCTGCCCGGCGCGCACGACCGCATCGATGGTCTCGACCACATCGACAAGGTGATCGACATCGATCAGTCGCCCATCGGGCGGACACCGCGTTCCAATCCGGCCACCTACACCGGGCTGTTCACGCCCATCCGCGACCTGTTTGCGCAACTGCCCGAGGCGCGCGCGCGCGGCTACAAGGTGGGGCGCTTCAGTTTCAATGTGGCCGGCGGGCGGTGCGAGCGCTGCGAGGGCGACGGCGTGATCAAGGTGGAGATGCACTTCCTGCCCGACGTGTACGTCGCCTGCGAGACGTGCAAAGGGCGCCGCTACAATCACGAGACGATGCAGGTGACGTACAAGGGGTTGAGCATCGCCGACGTGCTGGACCTGAGTGTCGAGGCGGCGGCGGATGTCTTTTCCAGCTTTCCGGTCATCCGGCGCACGTGCGACACGCTCGCCTCTGTGGGGTTGGGCTACATCAAGCTCGGCCAGCAGGCCACCACCCTGTCCGGGGGGGAGGCGCAGCGCGTCAAACTGGCCACGGAACTGGCCAAGCGCGGCACCGGCAAGACCCTCTACATCCTGGACGAGCCCACCACCGGGCTCCACCACGATGACGTGCGGATGCTCCTCGACGTCCTCAACAAGCTTGTGGATAAAGGAAATACCGTTATTGTGATCGAGCACAACCCCGATGTAATATTGGCTGCCGATCACATCATCGACCTCGGTCCGGAGGGTGGGGAGGCGGGTGGCGAGGTGGTGGCGACCGGTTCTCCGTACGACATCATGCAGTGCGCCGAGTCGCACACGGGTGCCATGCTGCGAGAGATGGCCGCATCGAATCCCGCCGCCGGACTGGAAGTGGCGCCGCGCGGTGGTAACGTCGCCTGACGCGCCTTCGGCGCGAAGCGGGCCGGATCTGGATCAACATGACCAAACTTTCACGGACTCCCCTCTACGACGCCCACATTGCGGCCGGCGCCCGCATGGTGCCTTTCGCCGGCTTCGAGATGCCGGTGAGCTACAGGGGCGTCATCGAGGAACACACCGCGGTGCGCGAGCGGGTGGGCCTGTTCGACGCCAGCCACATGGGCGAGTTCATCGTCTCCGGGCCGGATACCTGGCCGTGGCTCGACAGCGTGGTGACCAACGATTGCTCGAAACTGGCCGCGGACGGCGTCCTCTATACGGTGATGTGCCGCCACAATGGCACGGTGGTGGACGACCTGCTGGTCTCACGCCTGGCCGACGACCGCGCCCTGGTGGTGGTGAACGCATCCAACATCGACAAGGACTTCGCGCACATGAAGGGCCAGCTGCGGGGCAACGTGCAACTGGAGAACGACAGCAACGCATGGGCGCTGATCGCCGTGCAGGGTCCGAAGGCGCACGACACGGTCAAGGCGACGCCCATGCTGGCCGCCATTCGCGCCGAGGTCGATTCCATTCTATATTACCGCTGGCGCTCCCTCGAGGTTGACGGGGAGCGTCTCATTGTCTCGCGCACCGGTTACACCGGTGAGCGGGGCTTCGAGATATTCGTTCCGCCCGCCCGCGCCTTGGAGTTGTGGGACCAGTTGATGGCGGCCGGGGCTCCCTCCGGCATTGCACCCGCGGGGCTGGGCGCGCGCGACACGCTGCGCTTCGAGGCCTCGTTGTGCCTGTACGGCCACGAGCTGGACGACGAGACCACGCCGCTCGAGGCCGGGCTCAACTGGCTGGTGAAGCTGGGCAAGGGCGACTTCACGGGCCGCGCCGCGCTCGCCGCGGAGAAGGAATCTGGCTCGAAGCGGAAGCTGCTGGGTTTCGAACTGGAGGGACGCAACATCGCCCGCCAGGGTTACGCGGTGATGCGCGGGGACTCGATGGTGGGCAAGGTGACCAGCGGAACCCATGCGCCCACGCTCAAGAAGAGTCTGTGCATGGCGTACGTGGATGCGGACAGCGTCGACGCCGAACTGGCCATCCAGGTGCGCACCACGCCCATCCCGGCGCGGCGCGTGCCCATTCCGTTCTATCCGAGCCGCGCAAGGGACTAGCAAGAAAAACAGGAGCAACACATGGATTTCAAGAAGGTGCGCTTCACCAAGGATCACGAGTGGGTTCGCCTGGACGGTGGCGATGAAGTCACCATCGGCATCACCGATTTTGCATCCGGTGAACTCGGGGACATCGTTTACGTCGAGTTGCCGAGTGTCGGCGACGCGGTCAGCGCCGCGCAGAGCATGGGCACCATTGAGGCGGTCAAGACGGTCGCCGACCTGTTCGCGCCGGTATCCGGCGTGGTGACCGCGGTGAACGGAGCGCTGGAACAGGGCCCCGACCTCGTGAACAAGGATCCGTTCGGCGACGGCTGGTTCGTGCGCATGAAGATTACCGCGAAGGCCGAATTCGAAGCATTGATGGACCACGCCGCGTACCAGGAGATGATTGGAAAGTAGCGATGCCGTACACGTATCATACCGACGACGATCGTAAGGCCATGCTCGATGCCCTCGGGATCAAGGCCGAGGATGAACTGCTCAAGGTCATACCTGAGAAGCATCGCGTGCGCGGGCTGCTTCCCATCGACCAGGGCCGTACCGAACCGGAGACCATGCGCAAGCTGTTCGCGCTGGCGGAGCGCAACGCGCCTGCCGCGCGCCTGGTGAGTTTTCTGGGCGGCGGCATCTACGACCACACCGTGCCCTCGGTGGTGAAGAACATCTCCAGCCGGCCGGAGTTCGCCACCGCGTATACGCCCTACCAGGCCGAGGCCAGCCAGGGCACGCTGCAGGTGATCTTCGAGTTCCAGACCCACATCGCGCGCCTGACGCGCATGCCGGTGGCCAACGCGTCCATGTACGACGGCGCGTCCGCGCTGGCCGAGGCGTGTCTGATGGCGGCCAAGATCACACGCCGCGACGTGGTGCTGGTTTCCAGCGTGCTCAACCCGCGCTACCGCCGCGTGCTCGAGGCGTACGTGACCGGCCAGAGCGTTGAGATCCACACCATCCCGGCGGCTGCGAGCGGGGAGTTCGACGCCGCCGCGCTGCGCGCCGCCCTGGGCGACACGGTGGCGGCGGTGGTGGTGCAGACGCCGAACTACCTCGGCGTGCTGGAGCGTCCGTGGGACTTCGAGCACGAAGTCCACGCGGCGGGCGCGCTGCTGGTGGCAAGCGTGGACCCGGTATCGCTCTCCGTGCTGCGCCCGCCGGGCGAGTGGGGAGCCGACATCGCGGTGGGCGAGTGCCAGCCGCTGGGCAACGACGTGAGCTACGGCGGCCCCCTGATCGGTTTCATGGCGTGCCGCAGCAACCACATCCGCCAGATGCCGGGGCGCATTGTCAGCGCGACCACCGACATCGAGGGGCGGCCCGCGTTCGTGCTGACGCTGCAGACGCGCGAGCAGCACATCCGGCGCGAGAAGGCGACGTCGAACATCTGCACCAATCAGGGGTTGCTGGCGACGCGCGCCACGGTGTACCTGAGCCTGCTGGGTGAGCATGGTTTCTCTGAACTGGGGCGCGTGTGCCACGCGCGCGCGCGCAGGCTGGCGGACGCCATCGGTGCGTGCGACGGATACTCGCTGCAGTACCGCGCGCCGTTCTTCCGCGAGTTCGTGGTGGCGTGTCCGGTGGAGGCCGACATGGTGGTGGCGACCGCCCGCAAGGAGGGAATCCTGGCCGGGATACCACTGGCGCGCTATTTCGGCGCCGCCGCGCGCAACCAGTTGCTGGTCGCGGTGACCGAGAAGCATCAGGACGAGGATTTCGACCGATTCTGCGCGGTGCTCAAGCGTGCCGCCATGGTGAAGGTGGGTTGACGATGAGCCACGATTTTTCAGGCACCATCTACGGACGCAGCCGCCCCGGGCGGCACGGTTATCACATCGCCACCCAGAAGTCCCCCGCGCCGGCAGACATCCCGGGCGAGTACCTGCGCGAGGGCCGCATCGGATTGCCCGAGGTGAGCGAGCCGCAGGTGATGCGTCACTACGTGGACCTGTCGACGAAGAATCACCACGTCGACAAGGATCTGTTTCCGCTCGGGTCGTGCACCATGAAGTACAACCCGAAGGTCAACGAGGACGTCGCCGCCATGGTGGGTTTTGCGGGTCTGCACCCGGAGCAGGACGACGCGGACGCGCAGGGTGCACTGGAAATCATGCACGCGCTGGAGCGGGAACTTGCCGCCATCGCGGGCATGGACGCGGTCACGCTGCAGCCCGCGGCGGGCGCCCAGGGCGAAATGACCGGACTGCTGCTGGCGCGCGCCTACTTCGCCGACCGCAAGCAGTTGCGCCGCAAGGTGCTGGTGCCGGACTCGGCGCACGGTACCAATCCCGCCACCGCGACCATCACCGGATTCGAGACGCACACCTTCCGTTCCGGCAAGGACGGCCGCGTGGACCTCGACGTACTGGGCAGCGTGCTGGACGACGACGTCGCCGTGCTCATGCTCACCGTCCCCAACACGCTGGGACTGTTCGAGACGCACATCGCCGAGATCGTGGAAGCCGTCCACAGGAAGGGCGGTCTGTGCTACATGGACGGCGCCAACATGAACGCGCTCATGGGGCAGGCGCGGCCGGGCGATTTCGGCTTCGACATGATGCACTACAACCTGCACAAGACCTTCTCCACGCCACACGGTGGCGGCGGGCCGGGCTCGGGTCCGGTGGCGGTGAAGTCTCACCTGGAGCCGTTTCTTCCCCTGCCGCGCGTGACCGGGAGCAACGGCGCCTTCCGCCTGGATTACAACCGGCCGCAGTCCATCGGTGCGCTGCACTCGTTCTTCGGGAATTTCGGAATCTACCTGCGCGCGTACACCTACATCACGCGTCTGGGCGCCGACGGTATCAAGCGCGCCAGCGCCACCGCGATTCTCAACGCCAACTACCTCGCGCACCGCATTGCGCCCGCCTACCCGATTCCGTACGGAGAGCGCTGCATGCACGAGTTCGTTGCCAGCGGCGAGCCGCTCAAGAAGTTCGGTGTGAAGACGCTCGACGTTGCCAAGCGGTTGCTCGACGCCGGATTTTACGCACCGACGGTGTATTTTCCGCTGACGGTACCGGAGGCGCTGATGGTGGAACCGACCGAGACCGAGAGCAAGGAGACGCTCGATCGCTTCGCGGACGTCATGCTGCGGATCGCAAAGGAGGCGGCCGAGTCGCCGTCCCTGCTGACCTCGGCCCCGACGCGAACACCGGTGCGCCGCCTGGACGAGACGACGGCGAACCGCAGCCCCATCGTTACCGTGCCCCTGGATTCCTAGCGCGAGCCAGCCGCGGTCAGCACCGCGCCGGGCGTCGCGTCGAACGCTGATATGGCCCAGTATCTCGCTCGCCGCGCACTCAACGCCATCGTGCTCGTCGCCGTTACGCTGACGATCACGTTTGCCATTCTTCATCTCGCCCCGGGCGATCCGCTGGCGCGCTTCGTCGAGCCGGGCACCGACCCCGCGGACGTCGAGCGCATCCGGCATTCACTCGGACTGGACGATCCGCTCCTGGTGCAGTACGCGCGCTGGGCCGGCGGTGTCGCCACCGGCGATTTCGGCACCAGCCTCGTGCAGCACCGGGCCGTGCGCGATATCATCGCGGAGACCATTCCCCGCACGTTGCTTCTTACCGTGCTGGCGCTCGGCATCCAGCTCCTGCTGGGCGTCTGGGCCGGCGGGCTGGCGGCGCGCCACCGTCACGGGCGTGCCGACCGCGCGGTTTCGTTCCTCTCCATCGGGCTGTACGCAATTCCGCCCTTCTACCTGGCCTATCTCCTCATGACCTTCCTCGCCATCGATCATCCGTGGCTTCCCACCGCCGGCATGCGCACACCCGGCATGGAGGACGGCGGCTGGGTGATGCTGGCGGATCGCGTGCGGCATCTGGTCATGCCGGTGATCGTGCTGGGTGTCGCGAGCGCCGCCGGTTTTGCGCGCTACACGCGCGGCAGCCTGATCGACGCCCTGGGCGAAGACTACGTGCGTACCGCGCGCGCCAAGGGTCTCGCGGAGAAGGTCGTGGTGTGGCGGCACGCGTTTCGCAGCGCGCTGGGAACCCTCATTACGGTTGCGGGACTGAGCGCGCCATTCCTGGTGGGTGGTGCGGTGATCGTCGAAGCCGTGTTCGCATGGCCCGGCATGGGGTCGCTCATGGTGGAATCCATCTACGCGCGCGACTATCCCGTCGTGCTCGCCGTGAACCTGATCGGGGCGCTGGTGGTGATCGCGGGCAACCTGGTGGCGGACGTGGCCGCCGCCTGGGCCGACCCGCGCACCGTTGCGTCTGCGAGGACGGAATGACGGCGCCGGGGCGCAGGCGCGGCTGGCTGCGCTGGCTGCCGCTGGGGCCCGCGGGGCGGGGCGGCGCGCGCGCCGTCCCCGGGGTGGCGTTCTACGCCGTCGTGGCGCTGGCCTTCCTGCGCGCACCGGCCTGGCACGGCCTGTCCGCGCTGGACCGGTTCCTGACCGTGCTCCTGGCCGGCCTGCTGTACGCGTGCGCGGTTGCCGGGGGCAAGGCGCGCACCACGAAGTTGTATCAGCGCTTTTCGCGCAACGCCGTCGCGGTGGTGTCGCTGGCGCTGCTGCTGGCGATGGTGTGCGGCGCGGTTCTCGCACCGCTCGTGGCGGGGGCGGATCCGTCGGCGCTCACCGCCCCGTCGCTCACGCGCTACGCCGCGCCCGGCGTCGACCATCCCCTGGGCACGGACCGCTTCGGGCGCGACGTCTGGGCGCGCCTCGTCTACGGCGGCCGCGCCTCCTTCGGGGTGTGCGCGTTGTCCATCCTGCTCGCGGTACTCTTCGGAACCACCCTCGGCGCGCTGTCCGGAATGGCGCCGGCGCGAATCGACGACGCGCTGATGCGTTTCGTCGACGGCATGCTGTCATTCCCGCGCCTCCTGCTGCTGCTGGCCGCGGTGGCCTTCCTGCCCCCGGGGCCGGTTGCGCTCGCGTTGCTCATCGCCGGCACCGGCTGGATGGGAATTGCGCGCATCGTGCGCGGAGAAGTGCGGCGGCTGCGGGGACGCGAGTTCGTCGAGGCCGCAGTGGCCGCGGGCATCGGGCGCGGGCGCATCGTGGTGCGTCACATCCTTCCCAACGCCGCCGGTGCGGTGGTGGTGACCGCCACGCTGAGCGCGGGCACGGTGATTCTGCTCGAATCGTCGCTGTCCTTCCTGGGCCTCGGCATCCAGCCGCCCGCTCCCAGCTGGGGCTCGATGGTGTTCGAGGGACGCGACGCGCTGGCAACGGCCTGGTGGGTGAGCGCGTTTCCCGCCGTCGCCATTACGCTGGCGGTGGTGGCACTCAACCTGGTTGGAGACGGTATCCGCGACGCCCTCGACACGCGCGGCTGACTGGCACCACGAGGGACGGTCTCCGAGACGTCCTCGCGTGAACCGGAGAGGCGCTTCGGGGTTGCGAGGTGATGCTGCGGATTGTCTCGGAGACCGTCCCTCGTGGCCCCACCCGGGTTGGCGCTCTTTTTGCAGTGCCCGGACGGCAGGAAGGAATTGCCGATCCCAATGGTTCAGACGTACGATCCCCCAATGACGGACAAGACCGGCACGGACGCTGCGCAGGGTGTCGATACGCTGCTCGACGTGCGCGGCCTCTCGATCAGCTTCGACACGCCCGAGGGCCGCGCGCGCGCGGTCGACCGGGTGAGTTTTTCTCTGCGTCCCGGCGAGACGCTGGGGCTGGTGGGGGAGAGCGGTTGCGGCAAGACCGTCACCGCGCTGGCCCTGATGCGGCTGGTCCAGACCCCGCCGGGCCGGATCGACGAGGGACAGATCCTCTTCAAGGGCCGCGACCTGCTCAAGCTCCCCGAGCGCGACATGCAGAAGATCCGCGGCAACGAGATCTCCATGGTATTCCAGGAGCCGATGACCAGCCTCAACCCGGTGTTCACGTGCGGATACCAGGTGGAGGAGGCGGTGCTGCTGCACCAGAAGGTGGGCAAGCGCGAGGCCGCCGAGCGGACCCTGGAGATGCTCGCGCTGGTACGCATCCCGGACCCCAAGCGCGTGGCCAAGGCATACCCGCACCAGCTGTCGGGCGGCATGCGCCAGCGCGTGATGATTGCGATGGCCCTGTCGTGCAATCCGAGCCTGCTGGTGGCGGATGAACCCACCACCGCGCTCGACGTCACCATCCAGGCCCAGATCCTGGACCTGCTGCAGTTGCTGCAGGAGGAGATGGGCATGGCGGTGCTGATGATCACGCACGACCTCGGCGTCATTGCCGAGACGTGCCGGCGGGTGGTGGTGATGTACGCGGGCAAGGTGATGGAGATCGCAAGCGTCAACGACCTCTTCCACGATGCGCGCCACCCCTACACGCTGGGACTGCGCGAGTCCATCCCGCGCTTTGCGCGCAAGGGCGAACGCCTCAAGGTGATCCCGGGCAAGGTGCCGGACCCCCTGGATTTCCCGGCCGGGTGCCGCTTCTCGGATCGCTGCAAGTACGCGGAGTACCGCTGCGACAACGAGGAAATCGAACTGCGCGAAGTGAGGGACGAGCACTGGATCCGCTGCTGGAAGGACGTCGATCGTGGCTGACGCGCGCGTCGAGACCATGCCGGAATCCACCACACGGGCGCCGCGCGGCGACGTGCTGCTCGAGGTCAAGGATCTGTGCAAGCACTACCCGATTCGGCGCGGAATCCTTTCGCGCGTGGTGGGACAGGTGCGCGCGGTGGACGGTGTCACGTTCGACGTGTACCGCGGCGAGACGCTGGGACTGGTGGGCGAGAGCGGTTGCGGCAAGACCACGCTGGCGCGCGCCATACTCCGGCTCACGGAAGTGACCTCGGGGGAAATCCACTTCGACGGAATCAACATCCTCGCCACCAACGCCAACGAGATGCGCAAGCTGCGCAAGCGCATGCAGATCGTCTTTCAGGACCCCTACGGGTCCCTGAATCCGCGACTGACCGTCGGCAGCATGATTGCCGAGGCCATCAAGATTCACAAGCTCGCGAGCGGCGACGCGGTGCGCGATCGCGTCAGCGAGCTGCTGGACCGCGTGGGGATTCCGGCCGAGCACATGAACCGTTATCCGCACGAGTTCTCCGGCGGTCAGCGGCAGAGAATCGGCATCGCGCGCGCGCTGGCCGTCAACCCCGACCTGGTGATCGCGGACGAGCCGGTCAGCGCGCTGGACGTTTCCATCCAGGCGCAGATCATCAACCTGCTGAAGGATCTGCAGGAGGCGCTCGATCTCACCTACCTGTTCATCGCGCACGACCTGGGGGTGGTGGAGTACATCAGCGACCGGGTGGCGGTGATGTATCTGGGGCGCCTGGTGGAGCTGGCGCCCGCGCCGGAGCTCTACCGAGAGCCGAAGCACCCGTACACCCAGGCCCTGCTGAGCGCGGTGCCGAGCCTCGAGCCCGGCGTGCGGCGCAATCGTATCCTGTTGCCCGGCGACGTTCCCAGCCCCGCCTCCGCGCCGCGCGGCTGTGCCTTCCACACCCGCTGCCCCCACGCAATGAGCGTGTGCCGGGAAGAGACGCCGCCGGTGCGCGAAATCGGGCCCGGGCATCGCACGGCGTGCTGGCTCTACGAGAAATAGCCGCCGCGCGGGTTGACGCACGAGGGGACCCGGACCATACTGTACGTGCATCCACTGCTGGAGCACCCTCCCCCAAGTTTCCCGCGGGTGGCAACCGGCCACCGCGGGTTTTTTATCTGGTTCGCTGACAACGCGTTGCGGGGTGGGACGGTGGATGTGGCCGGCCCCGGGATGGATCATTGACAATTTCCCCGGCCGGGGCGTATATTGGATCCGAAGTCAGTGATACGGCTGGCATTGCGGCAAAGGCGTGTGCTAGAGTCTCCCCACCTGTTTCGAAGACGCCGCGACGGAAATGCCGTTGCGGCGCCTGAGTCCCCACCACTCACAGATTAACGCCGGATTAACACTGGGCCGTAGGGTCCCTGTGTTTGTGATTCGAAAGGGGTTCGCGAATGTTCCCACGTGACAGACGTGGAGCGATCATCGTTGCAACGATTGTTTCGCTCCTGGGTCTGGCTTCGAACGTCGCCGCGCAGACCGGTACTGTGACGGGGAAGATCGTAGACAAGGACGGGAAGCCGCTCGCCTATGCGAACGTCATTCTCGTGGGCACCACACTGGGTGCCATGAGTCTTTCGGACGGTAAATTCACCATAGTGGGCGTCCCGGCGGGAACCTACACCCTGCGGGCCATGATGATGGGTTACAAGAACAACGAGAAGCCGAACGTTACCATCAATGCCGGGCAGGCGGAGTCCCTCACGTTCTCGATGGAGCAGACCATCGTGGCGCAGACGCAGGTCATCGAGGTCCGCGGCGAACGGCCCATGGTGGAGGTGACCGAGTCCAAGGTCACCGCGTCGGTAGACGAGCAGCAGCTGCAGACCATGCCGGTGGACGACGTGCTCGAAGCCGTCGGTCTCAAGGCGGGTATCGTCAAGACCGGCGATGACATGCATGTTCGCGGCGGCCGCAGCAACGAGGTCCAGGTCCAGATCGACGGTGTTCCCGTGTCCGACCCGCTGGGTGGCGGCTCGGTGGACGTCGGCATGCTGGGAACCTCGGGCTCGGAAATCGTCTCGGGCGGTATGGATGCCGAGTATGGCGACGCGCAGTCCGCGGTGATCAACATCGCCACCAAGGAAGGCGGCGCCGCGTTCGGTGGCGAGTTCCGCTACTTCACCGACGATTTCGGCCGCCAGGACAAGACCTACACCAACTTCGACCGCATGAGCCTCGGTTTCGGCGGTCCCACCTGGTGGAAGAATCTGCGCTACTACGTCTCCGGCGAAGCGACGTGGAGTGACACGGAGAACACCACCATCGAGCCGCGGCCGGAACACAAGATCACCGACTGGTTCAAGTTCCGCCAGCGCCAGTCATCGTCCTACAACATGCAGGGCAAGCTCACCTACAAGATGTCGCGCATGAAGGTGGACGGCGAAGCCATCTACTCAGAGTCGCGTTTTGACAATTATTATAACAACTGGAACGTCGACGGTTACGTGGGTAAGATCTGGCGCTTCCAGGGGCTGGCCTATTCGGTCCCGCCCGAGCCGGGCCAGGTGGAGATCATGGAGTTCACCACCATCCGGACCATCAACCATGGCCCGTGGGCCGAAATCAAGGACACCGCCACGCGCGAACGGCAGCTCAACATCCGGCCGATCATCGTGCAGGACCTCGTGCGCCGCGATGACGGTACGCAGGAGATCATCACCTACACGAATTTCCGCGCGGCGGACCTTCGCGTGGGTAACAATGTGGCCACCGTGGTGTGGGACGAAGCCATTCGGGCCACCGACGGAACCATCCTCAATTACAAGTCGTGGTCGCTGTTCGACGGCTACCAGCGGCAGTGGAGCGATTTCCAGCCGTATATCACCGACCCGGACGGCGCTGACTCATCGTACGTCCAGTTCAACTCGGCTACCAACACGCCGGAGACGCTGTCCAAGAACCTTCAGCTCAAGATGGGGTTCAGTCACAACATCACCAGCAAGTTGCTCTACACGCTCAAGTTCAGCCGCCTGGACCTGCAGACGGAGAGTTCGGTGCTGGATGCCAACGGCAACCTCAAGGCGCCCGAGGAGTTTTCCACCGCGGGACTTCCGGTGACGCTTCCCGACGGCAGCTACATCAGCTCGGGCGTTACGGTGCCGGCGTGGTACACCGACGACAATTCCCCGTATTTCGTCACCGCCTACGACTACCCGTTCTACACGGACCAGCGGTCACTCCAGTACCTGTTCCGCGGCGACGTCACCTCGGAGCAGTTCAAGGGGCACCGCATCCGTACGGGGCTGCAGCTCATCTACAACGACCTGCGCGACGATGAGCGCGTGTTCCCGGCCCAGCAGCGTGAAAACCCGGAGACGGGGATCACGCAGCAGGGACTGAACGTGAACATCTACGAGAACTTCAATTATGAAGGCGCCGTGTACATGCAGGACAAGTGGGAGTACGAGGGCATGGTGGTGAACGCAGGGTTGCGTTACGAGTTCTTCGACGTGGGAAACAACGCCGAGATTCTGATCTCGAACGCTGACATCGACCCCAACGTGGAGGAGTTCAAGTCGAACCTCTCTCCGCGCCTGGGTGTGGCGTTTCCGATCACCGACCGTGACAAGTTCTTCTTTCACTACGGGCGTTTCACCCAGTGGCCGAGCCGCGTGTACCTGTTCCGGACGCAGGATCCGGTGGGATCCACCGGCACCCTGGGCAATCCCAACCTGCAGCCCGAGTTGACGGTGAGCTACCAGGCGGGCATTTCGCACCAGTTCACCGACGACATCGCCGGCAACTTCGTGGTGTTCAACAAGGACATCTACGGACTCATCTCCTCGACGCAGGTGACGGACGATTCCACGGGTATTCAGTCCTTCCGCTTCATCAACCGCACCTACGCCAGTTCACGTGGCCTGGAGATCTCGCTGGAGAAGCGGCTCACTCGGCGGCTCGGCTTCGAGGTGTACTACACGTACTCCTTCGCCGATGGCGTGGCGAGCGACGCGGACTTCGGCCGTTCCGCGCAGGGCCTGACCCATCTGCCCACCGAGGAGTACCCGCTGGACTGGGACCAGCGCCACACCTTCAACGTGACGCTGCGCCTGCAGGACCGCAACAAGTGGGGCGTGACCGCGATCTACTCCTACGGTTCGGGTCTGCCGTGGACGCCGGTGGACCGGTTTGCACGGCTCGCGGATCCGACGCTGGAAAACTCCCTGCGGCTGGAACCGACCCACAAGCTGAGCCTGCAGGGCCGCAAGCTGTTCAACGTGTATGGACGTGAATTGACGCTCTTCTTCGAGGGCCGCAACCTGCTCGACGAGGACGTGCTGTTGCCGGGCGGAACGTCGCCGGGAGCCTTCCCCGGGATGGAAGCAGCCGGTATGGACCAGGGCTCCTACCTGACCGAGACGGGCCAGTACGGTGGCGCGTTCCTGCAGGACATCAACGACGATGGGTTGGATGAATTCAATCCCGTGTTCGACCCGACCATCTGGGAGACCCACCGCCTGTGGCGCCTGGGTCTCGGATTCGAGTTCTAATGAAGACGCCGGTATCTTTCAGGAGGTTGAAAGTGAGATCACGGATCACACAGGGAATCGCGGTAGCGATGATGGCAGTGCTGATCCCGGTGCAGTCGTTCGCGACGGAACCGTTCGCAAAGGTCGGCACGTATGCCCTGCCGTTCCTGAAGATCGGCGTGTCGGCGCGCGCAACCGGTATGGGCGGAGCCTTCACGGCGATTTCCAATGACGCCACGGCGACGTACTGGAACCCGGCGGGTCTGGTGGACCTGACGCGGACCGACGTGTCGCTGTCCTACACCTGGTGGCCGGCCGATGTCGCGCTCAACTACGCGGCGGGGGCGTTCACGATGCCCTTTGTGCCGGGAACGTGGGGTGTGAGCGCGCGAGCGCTCACCATGGACCCGCAGGTGGTTCGCACCATCTACCTGCCGGAGGGAACCGGGCAGACGTTCGACGCGGGCGACATGTCGTTTGGCCTGTCGTACGCCAAGTTCTTCACCGACAAGTTCTCGTCGGGGGCAACGGTTCACTACATCCACTCGGGGCTGGCGGAGAAGAGCGTCAATTCGTTTGCGTTCGACTTTGGCCTCGTCTATCGCATCGGGCTGTGGGGCATGCGCCTGGGCATGATGATCCAGAGCCTGGGCGCGGAGGTTAACTACGACGACCGGTCGTCCAAGTTGCCGACACAGTTCAAGGTGTCGATGGCGGCCACGCCGTACTCGCAGGGCGTGAACAGCCTGCAGGGCGTGTTCGAGTTCGCCCACCCGTCGGACAACACGGAGACCATCAACATGGGAGCGGAGTACGGATTCAACCAGTTCTTCTTCCTGCGCGGTGGCTACAACTTCAACGCCGACAGCGAGGGGCTCTCCGCCGGGCTGGGCCTGCGCATCGACACGAGCCAGACCTCCGACCTCAATTTCGACTACGCCTGGACCGACCTCGGTTACCTGGGCCAGGTCAACCGGATCAGTCTCGGCTTCAGCTACTAGGATGAACCTGACGCGGCAAACCGCAACAGTGACAGGCGCCCTTCGGGGCGCCTGTCTTTTCTTGACGACCGTGTTGCTCGCGGTGTCGGCCGGGACTTCTCCGGCCGCCGCCACGCAACTGGGCCACGGCGATTTCGACTTCTACCTCGACACGGCGTCATTCCGGGGACGCGAGGGCCGCGATTTCACAGAAGTCTCCGTGCGCGTCGCCAACACGGCGCTCAAGTTCAGGCAGGATGGCAACCAGTGGGCCGGCAAGGTGAAGCTCTCCATCCTCATCACCGACGACGACGGCCGCGAAGTGGTGAAACAGGGCGAGACGATGGACCTGCGCGAGGAGACCGTGGAGCGCGTCGACAGCCCGGTCGCCTACCAGACCATCATCAAGCAGTTCAACCTCCCGCCCGGGGGCTACTGGCTCTCGTTCGGCATCGAGGACCTGCAGGCCCCCAAGGTGAGCGTGGTGGGCTTGATGCGCGGGGAGAACAAGAGCTCGGTGGTACGGCGTGCGCGCCTCAACCTGCCCGAGATGCCGATGGACGAGCCGTCCTTCAGCGACGCGATGTTCGTCTGGGACATCGACCCCAGGGAACGCGGCGTGCGCAAGTACCATCCCAATCCGCCGCGCATGTACGGGTTGTACCGCGATACGCTGACGGTGTATTTCGAGCTGTACCTGCCCGAGAGCATGGCCTCGGCGCCGACG
Source organism: Candidatus Krumholzibacteriia bacterium (assembly GCA_029865265.1). Lineage (NCBI taxonomy): Bacteria > Candidatus Krumholzibacteriota > Candidatus Krumholzibacteriia > Candidatus Krumholzibacteriia bacterium. Next base: position 62,849 of record JAOUHG010000018.1, read on the forward strand.
TTCGAGTTCGTTTCCGAGATCGTGAACCCCGAGGGTGACGCGGTGCGCGACACCAGGCTGGTGCTCCCCAATCCGGTGGTCAGTGCGGGGCAGGCGCGGACCTACCCGGTGGTGATCCGCGAGGACCTGACCGAGTTCACCGCGGGCGCTTATACGCTCTATCTGACCTTCCTGCTCGAGGGCAGCACGCTGGCGCGCGTCAAGGCCGGCGACTTCTCCGTCGCCTGGGACATCCGCACCTGGGAGGTGCCCCGGCGCGAACTGCTGGCCGAGGCGCGATTCCTCCTGGGCGAGCCCGAATTCAAGTTGTTCGTCGAGAAGAGCCCCGGCGAGCAGGAGCAGCAGATGGACGCCCTGTGGAAGAGCCTCGATCCGGACCCGAGTACCGGGACCAACGAGGCGTACGACCAGTTCATCGAGCGGCTGGCGTACGCGGAAGCGCACTACCAGGAATCGGGTCCGGCCATCTTCAGCGCCCGCGGCGGGGTTTACGTGCGCTATGGCCCCCCCGACGAACTGGTGCAGGACGTGATTCCGGTCAACTACGAGTCGCTGGCCGAGGCGGAGGCCGTGGTGGAGAACCCGTACCACCCCCTCAATCTCAGCAGCAGCAACTCCAAGCTCTACAAGACTCCGAAGACCAAGAACACGTTTGCCGCCGACGGGCGCGAGAGCGCGCGCTACCGGGCGGAGGACAACACCAGCGTGCCCTATGAGTTGTGGATCTACCTTGCCGGCGGCAAGCCGCTGCTGGATCGGGACCGGGTACAGGAGATGGATATCGGGATGCGCTTCCTGTTCGTGGACCGGGATGGGCACGGGACGTACATCCTGGAGAGAAGTTCGTCAATATCAACCAAGTAGCCCCCCGCCGGCCCTCGATTCCGGGGTCAAAAGCGGGTTGACAGGTGGGGAAGTGGGGTCTATAGTCGCCCTATTCGTTTCGGTAGTCGGCGAGTTTCCGGGTAGTAGAGCCGCTCCATCGAATCCCCCACCCCGACATACTTCACGGCAAGAAGGAGTTTCTGGCGATGCGCGAGCTAGGCAAAAAAGTCTGCGTACTTCTAATGTCCGTTTTTGTGGCGATGATCGTGGCGGGAACGTTCACCGGCTTTGCCGTTGCGCTTCCGCAGGATGACGGGACCAGCGCGCCGGCGGAGGAGCCGGCGGCGGAGGCGGCCAGCGACGAGCCGGTCGACATGCCCATGAACGTCGACATGACGTCCATGGCGGCCCCGATCGATGCGGATTCCTTTCTCACCGCTCCCAATGACTCCGTCGAGGTTGCGGCCGCGATCGCGGAGATGATCCGGAAGGAAAACGCCAAGATCCAGAACCGCGTCAAGAACAGCGGTCTGGGACAGCTGTACATCAAGGGCGGCAACTTCATGCACGCGCTCCTCATCTGCTCCATCGTGGGGCTGGTGCTGAGCCTGGAGCGTCTGTGGACGCTGTCGCGCGCGCATACCAACACCAAGAAGCTCATGATGGATCTC
>JAOUHG010000019.1 GCA_029865265.1 Candidatus Krumholzibacteriia bacterium
CCGCGCATCCCATGACGGCGATGTTGATGGGATGGCGCAGGTGCGCGGTGCGTTTCTCCACCTCTTCGGCAATCTTGAACAGGTCGATACGGTTGCGTGCGCAGGTGGGACACGCGATGATGCGCGGCGTGTTGGACTGGATGTGCAGCGCCTGCAGGATCTTCTGCGCCACGCGCACCTCGTCCACCACGTCCGCAGCCAGGGAGACGCGCATGGTATCTCCGATGCCCTCGTGCAACAGGATGCCCAGCCCCACCGAAGAGATCACCGCGCCGCTCAGGCCCGGGCCCGATTCGGTGATGCCGATGTGGCGCGGGTAGGTTGACTGGCTTGCGAACTTGCGGTACGCCGCCAGCGCCAGCGGAACGTGCGACGCCTTCAGCGACACGATTATGTCGTGGAAGTCGTGCTCCTCGAGTACCGCGATGTGACGGAAGGCGCTCTCCACCATGGCTTCGGGCGTGGGGAAGCCGTACTTCAGGAGCAGATCCTTCTCCAGCGATCCGCCGTTCACACCGATGCGGATGGGGAGCCTGTACTCCTTGGCCTTCCTGACCACCGCTTCCACGCGATCCTTGCTGCCGATGTTACCCGGGTTGATGCGCAGCTTGGCGATGCCGGTGCCGGCCACCTCCACCGCCATGCGGTAGTTGAAGTGGATGTCCGCCACCAGCGGCACGTTGATCTGCCGGACGATCTGCTCGGTGGCGCGGACGCTATCCATGTCCGGGACGCTCACACGCGCGATGTCGACGCCGGCCTCCTCCATGCGTTTGATCTCGTCCACCGTGCGTTTCACGTCGGTGGTGGGGGTGGTGGCCATGGACTGGATGGAAATCGGGGCGCCGCCGCCGACGGCGACGGAACCGACCATGACCTGGCGGGTGGGTTGATAGGGAGTGTGGCTCAAAGTAAGTCCTGGTCTGGTTGCGGCGCGACTACCGGGGAAGAACCTCGCTAAAGGTACACCGCGGCAGCAGGCGCGCGCAAGTCTTTTGGGCTGCTATGGTCCATGCAATGTGACACTTACGCGCGCGGGCGGTTCGGGATATAATGCGCGCATGAACATTCAACGCGCTCTCTTGACAACCGCGCTGGCGTCCCTTCTCGTGACCGGAGCATCCGCCGCCCGCGCGGGTGGCGCGCTGGGCATGGAGTGGTGGTTTGGCGCCGGCGTCAACCGCCCGGATTACAACGACCGCTACATTGCGGTTGGACGTGCCGGAGCGGGCGTGACGGTGCTGGAGCGATTCAGCCTCGGTGTCAACGTCCAGGCGGACCGCGATCGCTGGTTCCGCTTCGGGTACGCGGGTGTGGTGCTCCCGGCCATCGGGTTGGTGGAGCCCTACGGGCGGTTTCACTACGGGCGGCGCGACGACATTGACGACGACTTCATGCAGGTGACCGGTGGACTGCGCTACGGGGTGGACGAGGTGAAGCTCTTCCTGGAGGTGTTCGGAATCATCGAGCCGGGGTATGGAACCGGTGTGTGTTTCGGCGTCACCTTCTAGGCCTGAAAAGACGAGAACCCGGGATGGATCCTCGTCAACCGGACAGTCGCGAAAGAGGGAGAAAAAATCGACTGTCAGCGCAGAGGATCGACTCCGGGTTCCGTCCGTTCGATCCGATTTCTTTTATCACCGGCGGGTGGTGCAGGACTCCCGAACCATTCGTCCCACACCAGGATGTATCGTTAGGATTCAATCCTCCCGCCGGTGATGACTCTTCGTTGAGCGAAGAGAAGATTTCCGGTGACCGGCCCCTGTGGACTTACGCCCCCACCGTCCACATGGTGCTGTACCGTAAAGATGCCCGGCCACCGGAAAATGTGCTTTGCTTGTCCCGCGGGAAGGAAACGACATTCTCCGTGCCGGTACAATGATGCTTTATAGGGTACTCCTTGGGTATGGCTTCGGCAACCTATTTCTGGGACCGGAGGTACGCCGCCAGGTTAATCTCGCGGTGATCAATCTGCAGTTTGCGGCGTATCGACTGCCGGTGCTTGTGGACCGTCTGCGGCGAAAGGCCCAGGCCCTCCGCGATCTGCTTCGATGACCGACCCGCCCCGATCATCTCCAGGATGTCCAGCTCGCGCGGGGTGAGCTTGGAGATGTTGTTCTTGAACTGATCGATGTGCAACCCGGTGACCTTGTTGAGGGTCTGGGTCAGGCGGTCGTACTCGGCGGCGGGGATGGCCCGCTCGTCCCGCAGCCGGTTCAGCATGGGGAGCACCAGGTTCTCCACGTTGCAGCACAGCTCATGGCGGTACTGGTCCTTCTCCTTCTGCAGGTGCTCGAGAACCTCGTTGAGGGCGATGTTCTTGCGCACCATCTCCACGTGGTCCCGGCGCAGCTTCTCGGTGGTCTCGCGCAGCCGTTCGTCCGCCAACCGCACGTCGGTCATGTCGCGCGTGACCGCAAGCAGGCAGCGGCGGCCATCCAGCTCGATCAGTTCGGCAGAGACCACGCACGAGCGCGTGGACCCGTCCTTGATGACCACGTCCATGGGAAAGTCGCGCACGTGGCCCTCCCGGGCCAGGGTCTCGGCCAGTTCGCGCCTCCGCTGGGGGTCTTTCCAGATGCCCAGTTCGAGCGAGGTCCTGCCGATCACCTCGTTGCGTGCATAGCCGGTGATGCGCACGAAGCCGTCGTTGGCCTCCACGAACTCGCCCGTGTCCAGGTAGGAGATGGTGATGGAGTCCGGGCTGTTCTGGAACGCCTTCTCGCAGCGATCGTGGGTGCGGCGCAGTTCCAGCTCCACGCTCACGCGCTCGGTGATGTCGCGGTAGTTCATGACCACGCCGCGCACGTCCTCGTCATCCACCAGGTTCTGAACTGTGGCCTCGATGGTCCGCCAGCTGCCGTCCTTGTGGCGCGCGCGGATGGCGCCCACCCGGACCACGCCCATCGATTGCTTCACCCGCTCCAGCGCGCGCAGCGCCAGGTCGGTATCTTCGGGGTGGACGTAGGCCAGCGGGTTGGTGCCGAGCAGCTCGCGGGGATCGTACCCCAGCACGGCCGTGACGGACGGGCTGGTGAAGATGGTCCGGTTGCTCGTATCGACCACCTTGATTACGTCGAACGCGTTCTGGATGAGGGCCTTGAAGAGTCGGGCAACGCGCTCGGCGTCGAGCGATTCGTGGACGTTCGGGCTCATGACGCTCCGCCGATTTGGGTATAAAGTTGGTACGGATAAGGATACCCGGAACCGCGGGCGGAATCAAGCCTCTCCGACCTTGCGCCTTGTGTTATCGTAAGTTAAGGGGGTTGAACCCCATCTCGCATGGACAGGAATCAGGATACCCAATCGCTGCAGGAAGCCGCCGCCCGGTTTCCGTCTGACCCCGGCGTCTACGTCTTCAAGGACGAAGCGGGCCGCGTCCTGTACGTGGGGAAGGCGCGCTCGCTGCGCACGCGCATCCGCAGTTACTTCCGCGAGGGCGGTGACGGGCGCGCGCGCATCGAGTTTCTGGTTCGCCGCGCACGGGCGCTCGAGTACATCGTCACCGAAACCGAGCAGGAGGCGTTGATACTCGAGAACAACCTCATCAAGAAGCACCGGCCGCGCTACAACGTCGTCTTCAAGGACGACAAGACCTACGTCAACCTCCGCTTGAATACGGACCACGCCTTTCCGCGCCTCACGGTGGTGCGCCGGCCGCGCCGCGACGGCGCCACCTACTTCGGCCCCTTCGCCTCGGCGGGATCGGTGCGCCAGACCATCCGCACCATCGGCCGCATCTTTCCCATGCGCACCTGCACCGACGCCGAGCTGGCCAGCCGCACGCGCCCCTGCCTCTACTATTACATCAAGCGTTGTCCGGCGCCGTGTGTCGGGCGGGTGAGCGCGCAGGAGTACGCGGACACCGTCAAGCGCGTGACGATGTTCCTCAAGGGGCGCAACAACGAGCTGCTGAAGATGCTGCGCGACCGCATGGACCTGCAGTCCGCGGAGCGGCGCTACGAGGCAGCGGCGCGCACCCGCGACCAGATCCACGCCCTCCAGCGCGTCATCGAAAGACAGCGCATCACGTCGCCCCAGCGCGCGGAACGCGATGTGTTCGCCGCCCACCAGCGCGAGGAACGGCTGGTCATCCAGTCGCTGGCGGTGCGCGACGGCGAAGTGTCGGGGGGCGAGACGTTTTCGTTCGGAAGCGCGCTCGAGGACACGCCGGTGCACCTGGCGTCGTTCTTGAACCAGTACTACCAGGGCGGCGCGCAGATCCCCGACGAGATCCTGCTCGCCGGGGAGATTCCCGGCGCCGACGCGCTGGCAAAGCTGCTCAGCGACCGCGCGGGACGCGTCGTGCGCATCGTGGTTCCGCGGCGCGGCGAACGGGCCGACCTGGTCGCGCTCGCGACCAGGAATGCGCTCGTCGCGTTCGACGAGGGCCGGGGTGGCGAGCGCAACCACGAGCTCCTGGAGGACCTCAAGGAACTCCTCTCGCTGGAGCACTACCCGCGGCGCATCGAGTGTTTCGACATCTCCAACATCCAGGGCACGCGCGCGGTTGGTTCCGGGGTGGTGTTCATCGACGGTGAGCCGGTCAAGGGGGCGTACCGCAAGTACAAGATCCGCACGGTGGAGGGCTCCGACGACACCGCGATGATGCGCGAGGTGCTGGAGCGGCGCTTTTCGCGCGGGCTCAAGGAAGGCGATCTTCCCGATCTGCTGATGGTCGACGGGGGTCGCGGGCAGCTCAACGTTGCGCTCGACGTGCTCCAGCGCCTGGGCGCCGATGCGGTTTCCGCCATCGGCATCGCCAAGGTCCGCGGGGACGGTAATCGCAAGATTCGGGGCCAGGAGCGCATCCACCTGCCCGGGCACGAGGATTCGATCCTGCTGGACGGCGCGTCGCCGGCCCTGTTTCTGCTGGAACGCATCCGCGACGAGGCCCACCGCTTTGCCATTTCCTACCACCGGACGCTGCGCAGCCGCGCCATGGGGGAGTCGAGGCTGGATTCCATCCCGGGGGTCGGCCAGGTCCTCAAACAGCGGCTTCTGGCGGAATTCGGCAGCGTGGAGCGCATCCGCAAGGCCCCGCTGGACGTGATCGCAGCCGTGCCCGGGGTGTCCCGCCGCCGGGCCCAGGCCATCAAGGATGCGCTTGGCTGAGCCCGCCGAGCGTGGTAAGGGCTTGGAGGCCGTTGACTTTCCGGTGTTGGCCCCCTATGATGCCCGTGTCCTGGTGCCGCGTCCCCGCGGACGCCCGGCGCCCAGGACTCCCCCACCGGTCACCAGCGCAATTCTCATGGAACACGCCATCGCACCCGGCAGGTGCGTCGTGTCCCGAAACCGCGCCGGGGTTCACGGGCCCGGAGAGCGGGCGGCGAAGAGCCGCGTTGGAAAGTCTTCTGGAGGTTTTCGAGGTGAATTCGAGACGCGTACTCGCTTATGTCGCCCTGGCGGCACTGATCTTCGTCGTGGCGTGCGGAAACGACCCGACCACGCCGCCGCCACCGGCCAAACCGCCCCAGATTTCCACCGTGACCAGCTGGACGCGCACCCAGGGGCTTCCCAGCAACGACGTCTACGCCATCCTGGTGACCACCGAAGGCGAGCTGTGGATCGGCACGCAGGCGGGAATCGCCGTGTATCCCAGCATCACGTCGACCTCGCCCAACGACACCATCAACGAACTCAACGGCCTGCCCAACCCGAAGGTGCGCGCGATGACCGAGTACAACGGTTTCATCTACGTGGCCACCTGGGGCGGGGGCATCGGCATCTTCGACATGGCGGCAGACACCTGGAGCTTCCGCAACACGGCCAACGGCATGCGTGCGAACAATGTTGCGGACGTGGAAGCGTCGCCCACCGAAGACCGCGTGTACTGCGCCACCACCAACGGCGTGAGCATCTACAATGTCACCGCCAACAACTTCTCGAGCTTCATTCCGCCCAACCTGCTCGACCCGGTGGTCTCGGCGATCGGCGTTCGCATGAACGGGGCGCTGGTGGAGCGCTGGTACGGACCCCGGTTCGACTCCATCATTCCGCCCGGCGCCGCGGAGGACCAGCACGGCATCACGGTGTCCCGCGGCGCGAGCACCGTCATCAAGTACACCCTCGCCAATTCCGGACTCGCCGAGGCGCGGGTGAATGACATCTTTCCCGACAGCGACCCCGACTCCGTGTGCTGGGTGGCGTGCACGTCTGCGGGTCTCGCGCTCGTCGATCCCAACGCCAGCACCTGGACCTACGCCACGACGCAGAACGGACTGCCCTCCAACCTGGTTTATTCGGTGACCCGTGCCAGCGGCACCATATGGGTCGGAACGCAGGGCGGGCTGGCGCGCAGGCGCAGCGGCGGCAGTTGGCAGGGGTACGATCGTGGCGCCGGCCTGCAGGCGGACCGTGTGCGCCGGGTCTACAGCGACGACGGAACCCGCCTCTGGCTGGGCTTCATCGAGGGCGGCGCGGCGCGCGTCAACCCCGCCAGTGCGCAGTAGGCGAGCGTCCCACCCCCGCGCGGGGCTCAGGGAATCTCGAGGAACTTCGGAAAGCGCGTCAGGTTGCGGATGCCGGTGCGTGTGACCAGCACCGTATCCTCGATGCGCACCCCGCCCACCGGGTGGTAGTAGAGCCCGGGTTCCACCGTCACCACCATCCCCGCCTTGAGCCGGGTATCGTTCATGGCGATGCGCGGGGGCTCGTGGATCTCGAGCCCGAGACCGTGGCCGGTGCCGTGGAAGAACCCCTGCATGCGTCCCTTCGCCTCTCCGGTGGGAAACCCGCGTGTCTCGAAGAGGTCGAGGATCGCCCCGTGGATATCGCGCGAGCGGGCCCCGTGGCGCACCATGCGCAGCCCCAGACGCTGGCCGGCGAGGACGGTCTCGTAGATGTCCTTCACCATGTCACTGGCCGTGCCCTTGACCACCGTGCGCGTGATGTCGGCAAAGTAGCCGGTCGCCTCCGAACGCGGGAAGACGTCGATGATGATGGGCTGGTTGGCGCGAATCGCGCCGCCGCCGACATCGTGCGGGTCGCAGCCGCGGCGCCCCGCCGCCACAATGGTGTTGGCGGGGATGCACCCGCGCGCGAAGATCTCCGCGTTGAGCACCTGGCGCAGCTTCTCCGCGGTGAGCCGGCGCCCGCCGCTCATCACCCAGCCGCCGCGGATGGTGGCGGCGCGCAGCAGGTCGATGGCCGCCTGCAGGCCTGCCTCGGTGGCGCGCATGGCGCGCCGGATGTGGGCCACCTCGGCCGGCGTCTTGAGTTCGCGCTGGGGAAACAGGGGGCCGCGGGCCACGCGCACGCGCACTCCGTTCTCGCGCAGCCCCTCGACGATCCCGGCGGCGGCGGTGGCGGACACGGTGACGGAGCGGATCTTGAGTTCGCGAAAGACCTCCGCGATCACGTCGGCCACCCCTGGGATGCGGCCGGTGCGTTCCACGACGCGGGCCGTGTAGTGGGACAGCGACAGCACGCGGTGCGCGTTGGACCGCGACCGCGCCCGGCCGATTTCGAGATCGCTCATCACGTAGATGCGTTTCCCGGCCGCGGTGCGGATGAAGATGAAGGGGTCCGGGCAGTGAAAGCCGGTTGCATACAGAACGTCTGCATCGCTTTCGCTGGACGCGTATAGTAGAATCGTGTACGGCTTTTCCTTCGAACGGCTCACGGTGCCTCCCTGGTTGCCGTGATCATTGCAGCGCGGCAGGGTACTTGTAAAGACGCACATGACGACATCCGAAGCACGCATCGATCTCCACACGCACTCCAACAACTCGGATGGCGTTCACGCCCCCTCGGCCCTGATCGACCTGGCCAAGTGGAAGGGCATCTCCGCCATCTCCCTGTGCGACCACGACTCCCTGGAGGGGTACCCCGAGCTCGAAGCGGCGGCCCGTCGCGAGGGCATCGAGGTGCTCACCGGCGTCGAACTCAGCTGCGAGCACATCGGCCACGACCTGCACGTGCTGGGATACGGGGTCGACCGCACCAGCCCGCCGCTGCAGGCCCTGCTGCACGACTTTCGCGCCGCGCGCCAGCGGCGCGGGGAGCAGATCGTGGAGAAGCTGGCCGGGCAGGGAATCCGCATCGACATCGAGAAGGTGATGGCCAAGGCGGCGGGTGGCGCGCTGGGCCGCCCGCACATTGCGGCCGCGCTGGTGGAAGCCGGACTGGTGCCCGATTTTCCGCAGGCCTTCGCCAGGTACATCGGCGAGGGATGCCCCGCGTACGTCGAGAAGTACAAGATGCTCCCGGACGAGGCGGTGGCGGCGATCCACGCGGCAGGCGGACTGGCGTTCGTGGCGCACCCCGGTTACTACCTGGAGGACGAAGACGCGTTTCGAACCATGCTGCAGCGCGGATTCGACGGCGTAGAGGTCTACCACCCCTACCACCAGCCCGCGGTGATCAAGCGGTTGCTGGGAATCGCGAGCGACTACAACCTCCTGATTTCGGGGGGCTCGGACTTTCACGGCTTCGCCGGGCGCGACAACCTCGGCGAGCCGGCCGTTCCGTACTCGCTCCTCGAACAGATCAAGGAAGCACTCCACAAGAGGAAACCGTCATGATCGAAGCAGGCAAGAAGGCCCCCGACTTCACGCTCACCGCCGACGACGGCAGCGACGTCAAGCTGTCGGCGTTGCGCGGACGTCCCGTCATTCTGTTCTTCTACCCCAAGGCCGACACCCCCGGGTGAACGGCCGAAGCATGCGATTTCCGTGATGAGATCGCCGCATTCAAGAAGAAGAAGGCCGTCGTGCTCGGCGTGAGCAAGGACTCGGTCAAGGCCCAGGCGAAGTTCAAGGCCAAGTACGAACTCCCGTTTTCACTTCTGAGCGATCCCGACGGTGCCGTGTGCGATGCCTACGGCGTTCTGCAGGACAAGTCGATGTACGGGAAGGTATTCAAGGGCATCGTGCGCTCCACCTTCGTCATCGATGCCGACGGCAAGGTGGCAAAGATCTTCCAGCCGGTGAAAGTGGCCGGTCATGCAGGCGCGGTACTGGAGGAACTCTAACGGTCCCGGCGCCGGTGGAGCACGCGATAGCACAGGAAGATCTCGTCACCCTCGCGGCGCAGCGATTCCAGCTTGAGATGCTGGTGGCTGTCCTGCAGGAAGCCCTTGCCGTCCAGCAGTGACGGCGCGCCCATGCCGCCGATCAGGCGCGGCGTGATGGTCACGTAGAGCCGGTCCACCAGGTTCGCCTCCGCGAAGGCGAAGTGCACCTCTCCACCGCCCTCCAGCAGCAGCCCGCGCAGCCCGCGCGCGTGCAACTGCGACACGATCGCCGCCGGTGAGAGCCTCCGCCCCGGCAACACCACCACGTCCGCCACACTGCCAAAGCGTTTCACGCGCGCCACCGGGGCCTGCCGGGTGGTGAACACGATGCGCTCGGTTTGGTCGGTCTGGAAGAAACGGGCGCGGATGGGGAGGTCGAGCGCGCGGCTCAATACCACGTTCACCGGGTGTGGAGAACGCCCCGCCGCCACGCGCTTCTCGCGCAGGTCGGCGTAGCGGATCAGCATGGGCCAGCCGTCGTGGCGCACGGTCCCGGCACCCACGATGACGGCGTCCGCGGCCGCGCGCAGCTCGTCCATGAGGCGGCGGTCGTTCTCGCTGCCCAGGGCGAAGTGCTCCCGGGTGCGGGTCGTGATGCGCCCGTCGACGCTGACGGCCATGTTGACGGAGACGGTTGCGGCGTTTCGTTTGGGCATGATTATCGTGCGGGGCGCAGTTGAGCTTGCCGGCCCCCGCTCCTATAATACTCAACATGCCGGCCCCGATCATCGTCTTCCTGCATGATGCGCGCTACGACCGCGTGTACCAGGCGGTCAGCCTGCTGGCGACGGCCGTGCGCATGGGGCGCCCGGCGTACCTCTGTCTATTCTACGACGCGCTGGCGTCTCTGGTGGCGGGAACCTGGGACGACGTGGAAACGCTGCGCGCACTGGGCGACGACCCACCGTGGCGCGTCGCCATCGCGCTGGGGTTCGCGCGCAACGAGGGGCCGCCGCCCACGGAGATCCTGGCCGCGGCCCGGGCGGAGGGGTGCAAAGTCTTCGCGTGCAGCACGTCGGTTCGCATCATGGACCTGGATCCGGTCGACGTGGCCCCGAAGGTGGACGCAATCGTGGGTATGGCCACGATGCTGGAAGCGGCAGGGGAGGGCGCGGTCGCGCTGTATATCTGAACGGCCCGGAGCGTCTCGTCCGCGAACGGAACAACCCGATATCAGCCGAAGATGCGGCGGAAGCGTTCCACCGCTTCATTGATCACCGGTACCGGTGTGGCCGAGAACGACAGGCGCACGTTGTCCGTGAAGTGGTGCCCGAAGCAGGAGCCGTACACCGTGGCGATACCGTTCTCCATGAGCAAATCGTAGATGTAGTGATTGCGGGCTTCGCCGCTGAGATCACTCGGGATGATCCTGGTGAAGTTGGGGAACATGTAGAACGCGCCCGCGGGACGGTCGATGGTGATACCGGGCAGGTCCTTGAGGCCTTCGTAGAGCGTGTCGCGGCGGCGCCGAAACTCCTCGTTCATGGCCGCGATGGCGGCGCGGCTCTCCTGCACGTTGTTCATCGCTTCCGCGGCGGCGAACTGCAGGAAGGTGGTCACACCCGCCGTCTGCGTGTAGTTGCCCAGGCGCAGCAGTTTCGCCACCTTTGCGTTGCGCGTCACCGCGTAGCCGATGCGCCACCCCGTCATTGAGTACGCCTTGGACATGGTGAACACCGTGATGATGTTCTCCTGCGCGAGTTTGGAGAGCGAGAAGTGCTCGCCGTCATAGATGATCTTCTCGTAGGCCTCGTCCGCAATCACGAAGGCACCGTGGCTGGTGCAGATCTCCACGATGCGTGTCAGTTCATCCCGGGTGAACACCTTGCCGGTGGGATTTTGCGGATTGTTGAGATAGAAGAAATCGCGCCCGCGCACCGCATCATCGACGCGGTCGTAGTCCACTGAGAAATCCGCGTTGAGCGGCACTTCCTTGAAGTCGATCTGCGCGAAGGGAACAAAGTTCTCCAGCGCGCAACTCCACGTGGGCGAGAAGCCCGCGCCGCTCTTGAACAACTTGAACGACAGCTCCAGCCCCTCCTGGCCGCCGTAGGTTGCGACCACCTGCGACGCGTCGACGTCGGCGTCGTGGTCGATCTTCAGGCGTCGCGCCACCGCCTCGCGGAAGAAGTTCTCGCCGCCGGACCTGGGATACTTGGTGAGCCCCTCGTCCAGCCCGCGCTTGGCGGCGTCCACGATGAACTTCGGCGTGGGGAAGTCGATCTCGCCGCGCTGGAAGAAAACGAACCTGCCCCCCGTCTTCTCATACTCGACCGCCCGCACCCGCGCCGCCTCGCTGATGGAGACGATGGGAGACATACGAATGTCTTCCAGGGCGGGGTTGAACGAACTGCGCAGATTCTTGGATGCGGTCATGGAGCGGGTGGTCGGTTGCATGGGACCTTTCGTCCGGCCGTGGCGCGCGATCGGCGCCGCCGGCATCTGATTGAAAATGAAATGCGATACGAATTCAGGATGTTTTCCGGCGCCTGCGCGCCGCGCGGCGCAAACGGTGGCGCAAGGTGTGGAGGTCGGCATTGTACTCCGTCACCTTGGCCTTCTGGCCTTTCGACGACGCTTCCGCGCGCTTGGCCTTCAGCTCGCGCACCAGCAGCTTGAGCGTGGGGACGTCGCGCGCGCTGCTCTTTCCTCCCCGCGACGGCGCCGAGGTGCTGGAGCCGCCGCTCGCGAGCAGCTGCACCAGGTCGTCCTTCTTCATCGAGGAGATCCCCTTGACGTCACCGAGCTTCTTCGCCTCTTCGCGCAGTTCGGCGACGGTCATCTTGCGAAGCGAATCGACGTCCATGGGTGGTTCCTTTCGAAAGGGTGTTTCGCTCGAGGCGACCGTATGATACAACACCTGAAAATCCGGCAACAAGTCGTTCGTGACGGTGCCCGCGATTCGTCCCGTTCCCATGCGGAATGGCCGGGTTCGTGCGCCGGCGCTGGTGCTCCCCCAAGGCGGCTCCATCATGTCCCATCGAATCCTCCTGGCCCTGTGCGCGGTCGTTCTCCTCGCCTCCTGCGGCAAGAAGTCCCCGGAAACCACACCCGCTCCCGGGGGCGCTGCGGTCGCGGAGGGCAGGAGTTTCCAGGAACTCACCGTGCGCCAGATCATGCAGGGGCCGGGTATCGTGGGTACCGCGCCCACCGCACCCCGTTTCTCCGCCGACGGCAACACGGTCTACTTCAACTGGAACAGCCCCGCCCGCCTGGATTCCATGAACGCCACCGGTCCGGAGAACGCCTACGACCACTGGCTCGATCTGGAGAAGGACGCCGGCACCTGGCGCCTCGACATCGCCACCCAGGCCATCGAGAAGCTCGCCGACGCCGTGGCCGACACCACCGTGCCCGACGATTCCGCGTGGGACCGCGCGCGCCGTCGCCGGGCCGAGATCCGCAAGGGCGACGTCTACCTGGCGGAGCGGGACGGCCGCACGCGCCGCATCACCGCAACCGTGGCCGCGGAGAGCGCCGTGCAGATTTCTCCCGACGGCGAGACGGTGTGGTTCCGTTCCGGCAACGACCTGTTCTCGGTGGCGTGGCGGGGCGGCCCGGTGCGGCAGATCACCAACCTCGCCCTCGCCGATGACCCGGAGGCAAAGAAGCCGTCGCCGCAGCGCCAGTACCTGATCGACCAGCAGAAGGAACTGTTCGTCGAATTCAAGGATCGCGGCGAGAAGAAGGACGAAGCCGAGCCGAAGAAGGTCTACGTGGGCGAAGGGCTGGAGATCAACCGTATGCTGGTGTCGCCGAGCGGAAAGTACGTTGCGCTGGCGGTCACGCGTCCGGCCGGCGGCGACCGCGACCCCATCATTCCCCTCGCCATCACCAAGAGCGGTTACGTGGAGACGGAGGACGTCCGCTCCAAGGTGGGGGACGAGCAGGAGTCGCAGTTCGTGCTGTTCGTGGACCTGGAGGGTGACTCGCTGGTGCGCCTGGCGGACGACGACAAGTCGGACGAGATGACCGACAAGAAACCCGACGAGAAGATCATCGAGCCGATGTCATGGTCGCCCACCGACGACGACCTGCTGGTGCGCCGCATCTCGGGCGACTGGCACGACCGCTACTTCATGGTGGCGTCGCCGCGACAGCGCGGCGCGGACGGCAAGGTGGCCGCGCGCGTGCTGGACCGCTTCCACGACGAGGCCTGGGTGGATGGCCCGTCGTTCTACGAAACCGGGGCGTGGATGCCCGACGGCAAGGCCATCTACTTCATCAGCGAAGCGGAGAAGTGGGGCCACCTCTACACAGTGTCACTGTCGGGCCGCAAGACGCAGCTCACGCGCGGCGCGTACGAAGTGCACGACGTGTTCCTCGACGAACAGCGCGACCGCTGGTTCGTGGTCAGCAACGAGGAGTTTCCCGGCTCGCGGCGCGTGTGGAGCATGAATCTCGACGGCTCCGAAAAGAAGCTGCTCACCCCGTCGCGCGGCGACTACGCGCTCACCTTCTCGCCGGAGATGGACAAGGCGGTGGTCATTCACTCCACCAGCACCATGCCGCCGGAGTTGTACCTGTTCAACCCGGACACCGGCGCACTGGACGGGCCCCTGACGGAGTCGACCACCGCGGTGTTCCGAAGCTGGTCGTGGCTGGATCCGGAACGCATCGTGTTTCGTGCCTCCGACGGTGTCGGTGTTCCCGCACACCTCTTCAGGCCGGAACGCTTCGGCGGCACGCCCAACCGCGCCGGCGTGATCTTCATTCACGGTGCCGGCTATCTGCAGAACGTGCTCGACAGCTGGAGCCCGTACTATCGCGAGTTCATGTTCAACAGCATGCTCGCCGCGCGCGGCTACACGGTGCTCAACATCGACTACCGCGCGTCGGCCGGTTACGGGCGCGACTGCCGCACCGCCATCTACAAGCACATGGGCGGGCGCGATCTGGACGACATCATCGACGGCGCGCGCCTGTTGGTGAGCGACTACGGCGTGGAGAAGAACCGCGTGGGCACGTACGGCGGATCCTACGGCGGATTCCTCACCCTGATGGCGATGTTCAAGTATCCCGATGACGTGGCATCCGGGGCCGCGCTGCGCTCGGTCACCGACTGGGCGCACTACAACCACTGGTACACGGTTCGCATCCTGGGCACGCCGGTGGACGATCCCGAGGCGTACCGTCGCTCGTCGCCCATCTACTTTGCGGATGGTCTGCGGGGGAATCTGGTCATCCTGCACGGACTGCGCGACGACAACGTGCTGGCGGCCGACGATGTCCGCCTCTCGCAGCGGCTGATCGAGCTGGGGAAGGAGAACTGGGAGCTGGCCCTGCACCCGGTGGAGCGCCACGGGTACCAGCGCGCCGCCTCCTGGACGGACCAGATGACGAGGGCCTTCAAGCTGTTCGAGAGGACCCTCCCGGCGGCCGCCGAGCGGCCCGAAAATTAGCTTTTGCCCCGGCCGCGGCCGTTTGGTAGACTCAACCCGGTTTGGCGAGCCCCCCTGGTGTATCCCCCGGATACGCTGGCCGGGCCGCACCCGTTGCTCTTACATCACAGTACATTATCCTTCCCTTCGCTCGTGCGGGTTCCACTGGAGATGTTGTTTCTCCCCGCAGCATCTCGACCGTTCGACGGAGGGAAGGACTTTTTTTTGGGGGGAACCGCGCGGCTCAGGGCGTGGCCGCGGTGTCGTAGACCGACAGGTCGGTCCCGTTGGGGATTGCCAGCATCATCTGCACCACCCGCACCTCGTCGTCGGTGATGTCCGTCGGCAGGGGCTGCCCGCCGAACATGATGAACCCCGCCGGTAGATGGTCCAACCGGATCGTGTGCCCGAGTTCGTGCATGAGGATGGCGTACAGCTTCACCGGGTCCGAGAAGTCGTTGACGATCTTGATGCGCTCTCCCGAGGGATACCCCGCGGCGTCGTTCTGGTGCTCGGTAAGGCCGTTCTGGATGCCCATGGAGGAGCGCGGCAGGAACTGAAACTCGATGCCGCTCGCGGGAATGGCGGGCACCTCCACGAAGACTTCCAGCCCGGTTCTCAGGTTCCACTGCGCGGCCGCCTGGCGGGCGAGGGCGGTGTAATCCAGCCCGTTCCCGTTCACGTAGGCGGGCGCATAAAAGGGAATCGGGTACGTGTTCCAGCGCTTCAGCACCTGGCCCCCGCCCGCCGTCACCAGCGCGTCCAGCAGGATCTGGAATGTGCTCAGGTAGATGGGTGAATCGGCGGCGATCACCGGGATCATCGGGACGGACAGGACCGTGTCGTCATCGAGGATGAGCGAGCTCTCGAACGCGTGATAGCGGCTCGCCGCCGACCCCGTCTCGATGCGAATCCCCACCGTGCCTCCCGTGATGTCATCCAGCACGATCCGGCCGTCGGCCCCGGTGGTGAAATTCCATGGCGTGCTGGTGGTGAGCAGCGCGTCCAGTCCCTGCACCGGGGATGCCGTGAGCACGTCCGCGCAGACGGCTTCGAAGCGGAGCCCCGGGATGTGCAGGTGTGTCACCGGTCCCACCAGCGATGGGTTGCCCGCGGCATCGTAGGTCCGGACCGCCGTGTAGAGGTCGCGGCCGCGGGGCGGCGCGGGCAGCGTGTACGTCTGCGGGGTGCCCTCGGGCTCGGGAGCGGGCGGGTCGGTGACCGCAGCCGACAGGTCCCAGTCGAGTGGGAACGCGTACGCATAGCGGATGTCATACCGCGCCACGCGATTGGTCTTGTCGTCGTCGCGCGGGGCCGTCCAGGCGAACTCGACGTCTTTGCTGGCATCCCGCCAGGTGAGCACGAGGTCGCCGACCGTCTGCGGTGCGACCGTATCGGTGGTGTCCCCGGGCGGGGGAGGCCCCTGGGTGGTGGACGCGGGACCGCCGCCCTCGTCACAGGCCAGACAGGCTGCAAGCATCAGGGCGGTGGCGCCGACATAGCGTTGTAAACGGGACGGCATGGAACTCCGGTTTCCGGTGGGGCACTGTGAATGGTACGGCACCCGCGTGCGCTGTTCAACCGCCGGTCTTGACTTGGCGTCAAACCGGTGTATAGTCAACGGGTTAACCACACGAAAGGGACTCTCGGCATGGGCGCAAACATCCACAACATCATCATTCTCGGTTCGGGTCCCGCGGGGCTCACCGCCGCCATCTATGCAGCGCGGGCGGATCTGTCGCCCCTGGTCATCGAGGGCATCCAGCCGGGGGGGCAGCTGACCATCACCACCGAGGTCGAGAACTACCCCGGCTTCGACACCGGCATCATGGGCCCGGAGCTCATGGACGTCATGAAGAAACAGGCCGCGCGCTTCGGCACGGCGTTCGAGTTCGCGAGCGTCGACCGCGTCGAGCTCGACGGTCCGGTCAAGACGGTGTACGCGGGCGACCGCGCATTCCGCTGCCGTGCGCTGGTGGTTGCCACCGGCGCATCGGCGCGCTGGCTCGGCATTCCCAGCGAGTCGAAACTCATGGGCCACGGCGTGTCGGCGTGCGCCACCTGCGACGGATTCTTCTTCCGCGACCAGGTGATCGTGGTGGTGGGTGGCGGCGACACCGCGCTCGAAGAGGCCACCTTCCTCACCAAGTTCGGCTCGAAGGTGTACGTTGTGCACCGGCGCGACGAGTTGCGCGCGTCGCGTGCCATGCAGGACCGCGCGTTCAAGAACCCCAAGATCGAGTTCGTCTGGAACTCGGTGGTGGAGGAAGTCCTGGGCGAGGGCAAGGTGTCCGGCGTGCGTCTGAAGGACGTGACCACCGGCGCCGAACGCACGCTCGATTGCGGGGGATTGTTCATCGCCATCGGCCACACTCCCAACACGTCGATCTTCAAGGGCCACCTGGACATGGATGAGAACGGCTACCTGCTCGTAGAGCCCGGCACCACCCGCACCAACGTGCCCGGTGTGTTCGCGGCCGGCGACGTCTCGGATCACGTCTACCGCCAGGCCGTGACCGCGGCCGGCATGGGATGCATGGCGGCACTCGACGCGGAACGTTTCCTGGTGCACTCGGAGGCCGGGAGCGAAGCCGTGGGAAAGGAATAGGACCGTGGCGCGCGGCAAGCCCGTCAAGCAGGAGCGCACGGTGGCCGGCGACCCGCTGCAGGCATCGGTGCGGGCGTTCCTGAAGGCGCTCGATCGCGACCCGGACGCCGTTGAACTGCGCGAGACGCCGGCGCGGGTGGCGGAGGCGTGGCGCTTCTTCACCCAGGGTTACGGCTCCTCCGCGAAGGCCGTCTTTGCCGAGGGCGTCTTCGAAGACGCGTACGATGGCATGGTGCTGGTGCGCGACATCGACTTCTTCTCCGTGTGCGAACACCACCTGGTTCCGTTCTTTGGCAAGTGCTCGGTGGCATACGTGCCCGCAAAGCGCGTGGCCGGTTTGAGCAAGATCGCCCGCCTGGTGGAGGTGCATGCGCGCCGCCTGCAGGTGCAGGAGCGCATGACCCGCGAGATCGCCCGCGACCTCCAGACCCACCTCAAGCCGCGCGGCGTGGCGGTGCGCGTGGAAGCGCGCCACCTGTGCATGGCCATGCGCGGGGTGGAGCAGGTGAACAGCGACGTCGTCACCACGCACGCACTCGGCGTGTTCAAGACGGATCCGGCCATGGCGGAGGAGTTCCGCGCCGCCCTCCGCTGATCCGCGAGCCCCCGGGAGGCCCGGCCGTGACGCCGATCTACCTCGACTACAACGCATCCGCCCCCGCGCGCGACGCCGCGCTGGAGGCGTTCGGGTGTGCCGCCAGGGACGCGCACGGCAATCCCGGGAGCCTGCACCGTTTCGGCCGCGACGCGAAGCGCGCGCTCGACGGCGCGCGCGTTGTGATTGCCGGTTGCATCGGCGCGCGCGAAGGCGAGATCGTCTTCACCGGCGGGGGCACCGAGTCCGACAACCTCGCCCTCACGGGGATCATGGCGCGTCATCCGCGCGGGCACATCGTCACTTCCGCCGTGGAGCACCCCGCCATACTCGAGACGTGCCGCAGCCTGGAGGCGCGCGGTGTGCGCGTGACGCGCGTTGCGGTGGATGCCGACGGGCGCGTGGATCCGTCGCGCGTCGGGGAGGCCATCGGTGACGATACCGTCCTGGTCTCCGTCATGTGGGTGAACAATGAAACCGGCGTGGTGCAGCCGGTGGAAGAGATCGCCGCCATCGCACGCGCGCGTGGGGTGACGTTTCACACCGATGCGGTGCAGGCATTCGGTCGCGTGGCCATCGACGTCGCGGGCGCCGGCGTGGACCTGCTCTCGATTTCCGGACACAAGTTCGGCGCACCTCCCGGCGTGGGGGCGTTGTTCGTGCGCCGCGGATGCGACATCGAGGCGGTGATGCACGGCGGGGGCCAGGAGCACGGCCGGCGCGGCGGAACCCCGGCGCTACCCCTGGCGGCGGCGATGGCCGCGGCCGCGAGGGAGGCGTGCGACGAATGCGCGGCGGAAACGGTGCGGCTCGGCGCGCTGCGAGATCGCATGGAGCGCTCGCTGCTCGAGCGGATCCCGGGGGTGGCCATCAACGGGGCGGGCGCCGCCCGCGTGGCCAACACCAGCAACATCCGCATTCCCGGGGCCGACAGCGAGGCGGTGTTGCTGGCGCTGGATGCCCTGGGAATCGCCGTGTCGAGCGCCTCGGCCTGCGCGGCCGCGCGGCGCGACACCTCCCACGTGCTGCGGGCCATGGGCCGGTCCGCCCGCGAGGCCGGTAATTCGCTGCGCGTCAGCCTTGGCTACCGCACCACCGCGTCCGATGTGGATAACTTTCTCGCCGTGCTGCCCGACACGGTGGAAGGAATGCGCGCGAGCACGAAACCGGCCCGGACGCTTTGACAGGCGGCGGTGGCTGCGTTATCCTGCCCGCCCGGAAGACCATTCTCTTAACACTCGAGGAAACCAAACATGTCGATCAAGCCGGACAAGTGGATCACCCGTATGGTCAAGGAATACGGGATGATAGAGCCCTACGCGGATGCCCAGGTGAGCAGCAACGCCGTGTCCTTCGGCGTGTCGTCGTACGGGTACGACATCCGCATCGCAGACGAGTTCAAGATCTTCACCAACATCAACTCCACCGTGGTGGACCCCAAGAATTTCGATCCCCGCTCGTTCGTGGACTACAAGGGCGACGTGGCCATCATCCCCCCCAATTCCTTCGCGCTGGGGCGCAGCGTGGAGTACTTCCGTATTCCGCGCAATGTGCTCACCATCTGCGTGGGAAAATCGACCTACGCGCGCTGCGGCATCATCACCAATGTGACCCCCTTCGAGCCGGAATGGGAGGGCTACGTGACACTGGAGATATCCAACACAACACCGCTTCCGGCGAAGATCTACGCCAACGAGGGCATCGCGCAGGTACTGTTCTTCGAGAGCGACGAGGACTGCCTGGTGTCCTACAAGGACAAGAAGGGCAAGTACCAGAAGCAGGTGGGGATCACCCTGCCCCGGGTCCCCGGAAAATAGCCCCAGCGGGCGTCTGGGAGGGGTCTGGAAAATCGGCAGGCGGTATTCGGCCCCGGGCGCCCGAAATCGGGCGTCTGGGGCTTTTTTGTGTTTGACAGGTTTTGGCGTACCTGATATTCCAAACGCAGCAAAGAGGCTCTGGAGAGCCGTTTTCTCACCATTCACAATCTCTCTCGGAGGGAAGTCCGAAATGGCAAAAGCTGCAAAGAAGGCCGCGAGCGTCGAGCTCATCATCTCCAAGTCGCGGACCAAGGGAGCGGCCAAGGGTTACAACGTGTCGAGCGAGTTCTATCCGGCGCTCGACAAGTACGTCCGCATGGCCATCAAGGCTGCCGGCGACCGCGCCAAGGCCAACAAGCGCAAGACGCTGAAGCCGTCCGACCTGTAGAACGACGGTTGACGTTTGAAGTCACGAAGGGGCTCGGCCGAATGGCCGGGCCCTTTTCGCCGGGTGTCTCGATGGAACGGAGGCGATGAGATATGTGCCGGTGGATGGCCTACCAGGGCGGCTCGATTCTCCTGGAAGAGCTCCTGTTCAACGCTCAGAGCAACCTCATCGACCAGAGCATGAGTTCGCGTTCGGCGGAAACACCGACCAACGGCGACGGGTTTGGCGTGGGCTGGTACGGGTCACGAGAGCGCCCCGGCCTGTTCCGCAGCATCCGTCCCGCCTGGAACGACTTCAATCTGCGCGACCTGGCCGGCCAGATCCATGCGCATCTCTTTCTCGCGCACGTGCGCGCCACATCGCTGGCGACCATTCAGGAGACGAACTGCCACCCGTTCCGCTACGGGAACTGGCTGTTCGTGCACAACGGCGAGATTTTCGAAGTGGAGAAGGTGCGCCGCGACCTGATGATGGCTGTGGACGAGCGCTACTTCAACAACATCGCGGGAACGACAGACTCCGAACTGATGTTCCACCTCGCACTGACCTTCGGTCTCGAGAAGGATCCCTCCGCTGCACTCGCGCGCATGGCTGGTTTCGTTGAGGCAACCGCGCGCCGGCATGGCGTCACGGAATCCCTGTGGATGACGCTGGGGTTGAGCGACGGCAAGCGGCTCTTTGCCGTCCGCTACGCGAGCGACGGCGATGCGCCGACGCTGTATCACTCGCAAGCCGTGGAGGAGTTGCACCGCATCAACCCGGCTCTGCGCGAAGAGCTGGGACCACAGACGCGCGTGGTGGTCTCGGAGCCCATCGGGCGGTTCGCCGAGATGTGGGTGGAGGTCCCGCAGGGATCGCTGCTCGAAATGCAGGGCGGCGACCTGGAGATCCGTCCCTTCCAGCCGACCGGGTGACGGGCGCGCCGACCCGGGCCGCGTGCACCCCTTCTACTGGGCCGCCTTCGTGGCCTCGGGGAGGCCCTGACGCCGCAATTCCCGCAATTCCCACCCCTTGCGCCGTCGCGGGCCGCGTGGTAGATTCACCCAATTAACCCGGAGGACAGTCCGAATGCCCGATAAGATCCTCGGGACGGGGGTGACGTTTGATGACGTTCTCCTCGTACCCGCGAAGTCGTCATTCCTTCCCGGCGACGCCGACGTTTCCACGCGCCTCACCAAGAAGATCAAGCTGAACATCCCGATCGTGTCGGCGGCCATGGACACGGTGACCGAGGCACAGTTCGCCATCGCCATCGCGCGCGAGGGCGGCCTTGGGTTCATCCACCGCAACATGACCCCGGAGCGGCAGGCGGAGCAGATCGACCTGGTCAAGCGCTCCGAGAGCGGTGTCATTTCCAACCCCATCACGCTGGGTCCGTCGGTGCTGGTGCGCGACGCCAAGGCGCTCATGAAGAAATACGGCGTGTCCGGCGTGCCCGTCACCGACAAGAACGGCATTCTGGTGGGCATCCTCACCGCGCGCGACCTGCGTTTCAACGACGACGACTCGCTGCCCATCAAGAAGCTCATGACCGCGAAGGGCCTTGTGACCGCACCGGTGGGCATCAGGATGGAGGCGGCGCGCAAGCTCCTGCACGAGCACCGCATCGAGAAGCTGCCGGTGGTGGACGCGAAGGGCTATCTGCGCGGGCTGATCACGGTGAAGGACATCCAGAAGAAGCTCGACTTTCCCAACGCCTGCAAGGACACGCTCGGCCGCCTGCGCGTGGGCGGTGCGGTGGGGGTGGGCCCCGAGGCGCTGGTGCGCGCGGGCCTGATGGCGGAGGCGGGCGTGGACGTGGTCACCATCGACACCGCGCACGGTCATACCACCAACGTGATGGAGACCATCGCCGCCATCAAGAAGAAGCACAGGACGCTACCGGTGGTGGCGGGCAACGTGGCCACCGCGGCCGCCACGCGTGACCTCATCAAGGCCGGCGTGGACGCCATCAAGGTGGGCATGGGTCCGGGTGCCATCTGCACCACGCGCGTTGTCGCCGGCGCCGGCGTCCCGCAGATCACCGCCATCATGGACTGCGCTTCGGTTGCGTCCAGGGCGGGCATCCCGCTCATCGCCGACGGCGGCATCAAGTACAGCGGCGACATCGTCAAGGCCATCGCCGCCGGCGCGGACGTGGTGATGATCGGCAGTCTCTTTGCCGGCACCGACGAAACACCGGGCGAGGTGATCCTCTACGAAGGCCGCAGTTTCAAGAGCTACCGCGGCATGGGTTCCATCGAGGCCATGAAGTCGGGGAGCAAGGACCGCTACGGCCAGGCCGACGTGGAGGAGGCCAAGCTCGTGGCCGAAGGCATCGAGGGTCGCGTGCCCTACAAGGGGCGCCTCTCAGACTCGATCTACCAGCTGGTGGGCGGCCTGCGCGCGGGACTGGGCTACTGCGGCACCGCCAACCTGGCGGATCTGCGCGAGCGCGGGCGTTTCATGATGGTCACCTCCGCTGCGCTGCGCGAGAGCCATCCGCACGACGTCATCATCACCAAGGAAGCCCCCAACTACCGTTTGAGTTAGCATGACCTGGCACGGACAGATCAACCGCACCATCTGGGAGATCTCGGAGGCGATCAAGAAGCACCCCGAGCAGAAGCGCTACCGGCGCGAGCTGCTGCGTGCGCAGTTCCTGCAGCACTTCGAGCAGGACAAGGCCTTCCACGTGCCGCGCGACGACCGCACCTTCCTGTTCCTGCACGAGGGCGAGGGCCCTGTGGTGCTGCTGCTGCACGGTTCGGCGGGCACGCCAGCCGAGTTTCGCGAGCTGGGCAACCACCTCTACGCGCGCGGCATTTCGGTGTACTGCCCGCGGCTCACGCGCCAGACCGGGCGTGACCGTGAGGCGCTGTGGGAGTCGTGGGTGACGCAGGCGCAGATGGCGCTGGAAGCGGTGGCCACCTGCTCGGAGATGGCCTACGTGTGCGGCATGAGTCTGGGCGGCACCGTGGCGCTGATCCTGCACGACCGCGCGCCGTTGCACGGGATGATCCTGCTGGCTCCCGCCCTGTTTCCCCGGCTCAGCATCAAGGCGCGCTTCTTCCAGGTGGCCCGTGTGGTGACACCCACGGTGTTCTATCACTTCGCGGGCTGGAACGGCGAGGTGCTCAAGGCCATGGAACACGCTCGCAAGAACACGCGCGACATCCAGATTCCGGTGCTCGCCCTGCAGGCCGCCGACGACAACCGCCTCTCAGCGCGCGGATTGAAGATGGTGCGGCGGGTGGCCAAGGGAGCGGAGAGCGACATCCGCATGCTACCCACGGGTTCGCACGTGCTCACGCGCGGCGAACGCAAGGCCGACGTGTTCGAAGCGGTCAACGGGTTCGTAGAAAAGTCCGCGCGCGCCACCGGGTGGACGCCGCCGCGCAGTGGCTCGGGACCGGATCCTAGATCTGATCCATCGTGAAGCGGAAGGTCTCGTCCAGCTTCTGAATCTTCTTCACCAGTTCCTTCAGTTTCTCCCGCAGTTCGGGATCCTTCGATTTCTGATAATCCGAGTAGAGGTCGAGGAACTGGTCCTGCAGTTCCTTGAGCTGCTTGCTCGATTCCACGCGGTCCAGCGAACGTTCCAGGTGGTACACCTCGCCGGTGGAGAGACGGTCGAGGATGTTGAAGTACTCCCCGCGCATGTAGCTGAGGATCTGCACGTACTGCTCGAATCCCTTGGAGAGTTTCTCCAGCACCTCGCTGATGGCCGTGGCCTTGCGGAACATCGACTGGCTGTATGAGTAGGCAAACTGGTAGTACGCCTTGGCCCGCCCCACGTAGACCTCTTCGTTGTCCTTCATCAAAGCACCCATCGAGCCCGGCTTGGAGCCGTCGGAGTTGCGGAAAATGCCGATGGATATGAGCAGGAAGTCGGCGTTGGTCTTGTAGATGGTGTACTTGAGCCGCACGTCGGACGACTGCCGCACCTTCTCGAACAGATCGGTGTCGTAGCGCGAGAGATACTTGCGCGTGCGCTCGTGGTAGTCCGGGTTCATGAAGGACGTGAGCAGGCTGGCGAGATAGACGTTCACGTCCTCGTCGTAGTAGGTCTGGTTGGACGGGTTGCCGGACTCGAGCCTGCTGTAGAGCAGGCAGTTCATCACGAAGAAGAAGGTGGGCTCGACGTCGCGCTGCCCGCCGGGACCCAGGGTGATGTGACTTTCGCCTTCCATCTCGCGCTCCGATGCGGTTTCGGTTGCTGTCGAGCGTCGGGAAGGCGGCCACGGGGCCCGGCCGCGCCCCCACGCGATTCCGGCTGATGGGGGAGGCAGCAAGGCCCATGCCACGCAGCCTTTCCGCACCGCCGAGGGGCGCGTAGTGTAACGCACTGTTATATATACGGTTACTAATGGCGCCGCGCAAGCGCGTTTCCAGTTTGGGAACGCGTGAAATTGGGTTATAATTGCCCCCGGCGCCCCCGACTCTACTTCTAACTTATTAAAGTATAATGAGATGGGGCGTCGGGCGCGCGAGGGCGCGGGCCGGCCGGCCTGCGATACCGCGCGGAGACGGGGGGTCTTCACTTGAAAATCGGATTCCTGCAATTGCGCCCGCAGTTCGGGCGCGTCAAAGAGAACGTCCGTTCCGCCAAGTCGATGCTTGCGGGGATCACCGACACCACGGTGGTCCTGCCCGAGCTGTTCAACACCGGCTACCTGTTCCGCAACGCAGAGGAAGTCCGCAAACTCTCCGAGTCCGCGGCCAGCGGCTACACCGTCAGCGAACTGAAGAAGATCGCGGTGGCGCAGCAGTTGAACCTCGTGTTCGGCATGGCCGAGGCGAAGAACCGCAAGGTCTACAACTCCTCCGTGCTCATCACCGCGAAGGGAAAGATCCACACCTACCAGAAGGCGCATCTCTTCGACCGCGAGAAGCTGTTCTTCCAGCCCGGGACGCGCGCGTTCGCACCCGTCGCCGTGGACGGCGGCAAGCTGGGAATGATGGTGTGCTTCGACTGGTTCTATCCCGAGGTCACTCGTATTCTCGCCCTCGGCGGGGCGCAGGTCATCTGCCACCCGTCCAACCTGGTGCTGCCCTGGTGCCAGGAAGCCATGAAGACGCGTTGCATCGAGAACCGCGTCTTTGCCGTCACCGCCAACCGCATCGGTACGGAAAAACGCGGTGCGCATCAGCTCACCTTTACCGGCAAGAGTCAGATTGTGAATCCCATGGGTGAAGTTCTCGTCAGCGCCGGGGAACGAAGCGAGTCTCTGAAGATCGTGGAAATCGATCCGGCGATGGCATTGGACAAGCATGTCACCCCCAATAACGACCTGTTCAAAGACCGCAAGCCGGCCCTGTACAAACCGCTCCTTCGCAAGGTCGTATAAGGCCTAAAAAGCAACGCCAGGGCGCCCCCGTCCGTGCAAACTGCACCGGAACGGCGCGCCCAGGCCCTCCCGCGCGCCCCTCTATCCCCCGGTAATCACGTGCGTTAGGCCCCTGAGTGGCCACCGCCTGCTGGCATGTTACTTGCGTGACGGCGCGAGGCGAGCGCTGTCATTGCGCCCCGCTGTCCCTTTATTTCCCGGTGTCCCGACCGCCGGCCGATCAACCCGAAGGAGTTTCATCGTGGATCGCAAGAAGCCCCCGGTTCTCACTTCCCCGCGGAAAGTAGGCTTCCTGGTTGCGCTCATGCTGGTCGTTACCGGCCTCGGTGTTGGCTACTTCATCTCGGGTGCCTTCGGTCTGAAATGGCACTGGCTCGAACTCGGCGGCCTGTCGCCGACCACGTGGACGTTCAACCTCGACGCGTTCATCGAGGAAATGGTGCCGCTGGTGGCGCTGGTGACCCTGCTGGCCGTGGCGGCCCACGTGCTGGTTTCCGGCGCGGTCAAGCGCTACACGCGCTACGTCGATTCGGGCACGGAATACAAGCAACTGCTCAAGTCCATCAAGACCATCGATGATCTCGAGGACGAGGAGCGTCTGGAACAGCTCAAGCAGCACCCCGAACTGCGCGAGTTCCTTCTCGGTTTCAAGACGCGCATGGCGGCGCGCGAGCGCCAGCTGAAGGAAGGCGAGCGGCGCCCCGTGGCCTCGCGGGAGAACGATGGCGCGGCCCGCAAGCTCCCCGCCGAGTGCGGCATCCTGGTGAGCGCCATCATGAACGGAAAGGCCGGCTTCTCCGGCGACCTCGCCCTCACCATTCCGGAACTCAAGCAGATTGAGCGCGCGGTTCGCGACAACCTGCCGGGCGACAGCGCCGCAAGCGCGGAAGTCGAGTCGCTGCGCAGCCGCATCAATACCACGGTGGAAGCGGTGCGCAATCGCAGCGCCGGCATCCGGCGCGACGTCGACGCCTGCGTCACCGGCGTGCGCGAAATGGAGAAGATGCTCGCGCAGCTCAAGAAGGCCATCGAGAAGAACCAGGAGGCCGCGGTTGCCACCGAGGGCATTTCCAACGCCGCCAGGCAACTCGACAGCATGGCGGAAGCCCTGACCGGCCTCGGCGAGGAAACCCGCCGCATTGCCATTGCCGCCGCGCTGGAAGTCAGTGGTGGCGCCGAGGGGCAGTCCATCAAGGTCGCCGAAGAGGTGCGCACCATCGCCACGCGCTTCAACGCCGTCGCGGCGCAGTGGAAGAAGGCGGGCCCCGCGTTGCGCACCGGCCTTTCCACCATCGAGAAGGGCGTGTCGTCCAACGGCCAGCGCCGCAAGCAACTCGTCGCCTCCGCCGCCAAGGCCACCACCCTGGCGCAGAAGTGGGGCGAGCGCCTGGTGGCGCTGCAGGAGCAGATCTGCGAACTCGAGCGCGCCGCCGGAATTCAGGCCGACGTGGGCGAGTCCCGCGAGTGGGGAGCCATCGACGGGGACCTCAACGAGTACGCGCCGGAAGAGACCGTCGAGCCCGACATCCACGAAGAAGAGGACGACAGCTACGAAGCGCCCTCCGTGGACGAGGACGACGCGGTCGACGAGGCCGAGCCGGAGGCGGTGGAGGAAGAGACGGTTGCCGGTCTGGAGGAGAGCGGAACGGAATCTTTCGAGAATAACGCGCCCCCGGCCGTGTTCGAGGAGGAAGCCGGCGAGGACGAGTCCCAGTTCGCGGACATCCCCGGCTTCGAGAAGGAACAGCGCGTGTTCAACGAAGGAATCGCGCAGACCCCGGGCGAGCCGGACGACACCGGCGACGGCCTCGAGGTGGAACCGGAATCGTCCGATGTCTACAGCGAAGCCCGCCACCCTGCGCCCTCCGCCGAAGCTGCGGCCGAGGAGCCCGCGCCCGAAACGTCGTCGCACTCCGACGACGGCTTCCTCACCGGACCGCGCGGCAAGGCGCCCGCCAGGAAGGCGGCCGAGCCCGAAGCGGAATCCGATCCCGCTCCCAGGCGCCGTCCGCCCATCAAGGTGGTGCCGGTCGAGGTCGACACCGAACCCGAAGAGGACGGCCGCATCGATATTGACGCCGAGGTCGAAGAGGATGCCGACGCCCTGGATCTGTACGCGCTGGGCGCGGTGGATTTCGTGGAGGGCGTGCACGCCTGATCTGAATGGACAGTCGCTCGCTATTTGCCCGTCAGGTACGCTCGCAGTGCGAAACGCTCTGCGAGCTTCTGACTTGTCCGGTGGACACGCCGGTTCCGGAAGCGGTGCTCGAGCGCTGCAAGGTCAGCATCCGCATGCTGGCCGGCAGCATGCTCGTGGTCGACCTGACGGACTGGTCGCGCCTGCTCGGCGCGGTGGAAACCCTGCTCACCGTGCACGGCGAGCGCAACCTGGGCTGGGACGAGCGCATGGCGCAGGTGATCTTCGAGCTCATCGAGAAGGAAGAGCTGCTCGCCTCGTGCCATGAGCGCGACGGCGAAGAGGGCGCGCGCAAGTCCATCCCCACCCACGAGGTGGATGCGCTCATCGCCGGTGTCGACGCGCTGCGCGAGGAGTGCGAACACATGGAGCCCGCGCCGCCGCCGGCACCGCCCGCCGCCGCCAGCCCGGAGCGCCTGGGCAACGTCGCCGCACAGTTGCGCGCCGCCTGCGAACAGGTTCTGGACACCATTACATCGGATGCGTGGCAGGGCCGCAACAGCGACGCGGACACCGTCGAAGACCTGCGTCGCGCGCTGGGAACCATCGAGTTCTATGCGCGCGCCACCGACCGAATCGTGGCGTCGGTGGAGGAGTCCGTCGTATCGCCTCGCTGCGACCTGGCGCCACTGGAGACCGCGCTCGGGGACTTCGCCACCGAACTCATGCACGGCTCCGGCCGCGAACTCGCCATTTCCATCACCGGCGCGAGCATCGAGATGGAACCGTCGCTGCTGCCCGCTGCGTACCGGATCCTGCACGCAATGATCGGGGACATCTTCGAAAGGTGCACCGAGGGGCGGATCGAGGTTGCGGTCACGGTTGAAGACCGGCGCGGTGCGTTGCACTGGACGGTCGCCGACAACGGAGAAAACTTCCTGTCCGATTCGCGGCTCGACCACGAGGACCAGCTCGCGTTCTACCCGGGGCTGCGGCACGTGGTTCGCACGCTCAAGGAACACCACGGCACACTGGCCGTGGAGCCCGGCGCGGGCCGGCAGGCGCGCTTCGAGTTTTCGCTGCCCGCATCCACCCAGGCCGAGTCGCTGGTGGTGTGGGAGCACGCGGGCCGCACCTTCTCGGCACGGGCCGCGCAGGTGGTGAAGGTGGTTCCATCCAACGCCGACATCCGGCGCGAGAACGCCTACGGGGAGCACATGCTCATCGACGGTCGCAAGATCCCGCTCATAAAGCTGGACGTCCTGTTTCCGGAGGCGCCCTCGACCGGGGCGCGCATCGCCATACTCGGCGCCCTGGAGAAGAACGTCGCGTTCTACGTGCCGGACGACGGGTTGACCCAGGTCGGGGTGGTGCTGGGGGATTCGATTCCGGTGTGGAAGGGTGCCCCGCACGAAGTGGCGCGCGTGGATGGCCGCCGGGTGCCGCTGCTGGACGCGGACGATCTGCTGCGCGGCTACCTGTCGATTACCGGCACGGTGAGCTACGAAACCATGTCGTCGAGCGGCGTACAGGATCCGCTGGATATCTATGCGTCGGGGAGCATGTCGGGCGAAGAGCCCGTCGATGGAGAAGGGGCTGCGGCCGACGTGGGCGACGAGATCGAGATTCTTATCATCGAACAGAGCGAGGCGACACGAAACGCCTTCACGGACATTCTTGCGCGGCAGCGCCTGCGCGCGTCGTTTGCGGGAGACGTGGAGGAGGCCCTGGGCCTGATTCGTCTCAAGGAGCCGCGCGTGATCATAAGCGAGTTCCGGATTCCGACCATGGCCGCCAAGCGCATCGTGGACTCGCTGCGCAAGGAGGGACTTGCCATCCCCGTGCTGGTCACGACGTCGCAGTCCGGCAAGACCGCCGACCTCCTGGTGGAGAAGCTCGGCGCGTCGGGTTACCTGAGCAAGCCGCTGACGTCGTCCCAGGTGGCGTCGCAGCTCTCAGGGTTTCTGGGAGTGGTGCATTAGGAACCTGCAGGGTACCGAGCCATCCGCCGATTGCGTTTGACGGTGGCTCACGGTGCAAACTGCCCGCCGCGGGGCCCCATGGGGCGCGGGGTAACGGTGTAACTGCTTGTAAATACAGGCAGATGCATTTGGTACGCTTCGTGCTTTTGATTTGTCAGCCTCGGGGTGGGAACTCAGGCAGCACCGTCAACGAGAAGGATGGCGCAAAGATGAGCAAGTGGAGAGACACCGACTACTCGAGCATCGTGATCGGCGGTGCCGAAGACCAGGACGTTGTGATGACGTCGGTTGAGGCCGCCGAGTATCTGAAGATGCACGTGAAGACCGTGTGCCGGCTCGCCAAGGAACGCAAGATTCCGGCGAAGAAGGTTGGCAGCGAGTGGAGGTTCCTGAAGAGCGTGCTCGACAAGTGGTTGGCGCAAGAGGTCGTGTAACGACCGAAAGGTTCCTCCGAACTCCATCGCGCCCTCGGGCGATGCGTGCCGGGAGTCCTCATGCCGCCAAAGACAACGATCGAGAAGCTCTCGTCGTCCGTACCGGACGTCACAGTATTCAAGATCACGGGGACTCTCGGCTTCCACGAAAAGACAGTTCTGGAACGTCTGTTCAACGAGTGCAACCGGCGGGGGTTGGCTCGTGTCCTCTTTGAGGTTTCCGAGCTCGAGTCCCTGGGAGGCGGTTGCGCCAGCATCATTCGCGATGAGGCCAAGCAGGGCCGCATCGCGATTGGTCTGGTAGGGGCCCGTCGCACCGTTCTCAAGTTCCTCAAGAAAGAAGACGCACCGCGCATCGTGGTGGCGGAGTCGGTCGACGAGGCCACCCCGCACGTGCTGCGCATGGCGCTGGCCCACGAGGCGCACGCCGACCCGGACGTGGACTCCGACGACGCGCTGCTGTCCAACCTGGAGGAGATCCTCGAGCTGGGCGACGCGCCCGCCGACGAGGAAGACGCGGAGGTGGCGCTGGACGCCGAGAACGCCGAAGCCGGGGTGGACGTCCGGGCCGAACCCGAACCCGCGCCGGAAGCGCCGCAGCCCGAGCCGGAGCAACCGCGCAGACGGTCACCCGCCGAGCGGCGCGCGGCGGAAGCGGCCGGCGAGGAGTCGGCGGCGGCCCCGAAGGCGCCCGCCGGCGCGGAAGCGCCCTCCAAGGACCTGCAGAAGCGGGTGGTGCAGTACAACACCCTCTTCTCCATCAACTCCGAGTTCCACCGCTTCCAGGACCGCAAGAGCCTGCTGGACGCGTTCCTGCTCACCGCCATCGCCCAGTTCGGCGTGGAGAGCGCGGTGTTCATGGAGCGCAACCGCGGCTACTTCGTGCCCGTCGCCATGAAGGGCATCGAGCCCGGTGAGCTGCGCGGCTTCGCGGTGTCCGAGGAGCAGCTCAAGATCAAGACCTGGAAGAAGGAAGTGGAAGTGCAGACGGTGGAGAAGTCGCGCTTCGGCGACGACGTCAAGGCGCCGCTGCTGGCGCTGGGCTGCACCTACGTGGTGCCCTTCATCGTCCACGGCGACATCCGCGGCATCGTGCTGCTGGGACGGCCCATCAAGAACGAACTGGACGCCAGCAACACCGAGTTCCTCAAGATCATGATCAACCAGGCCGCCATCGCCTACGAGAGCATGTCGCGCTTCGAGGAGGAGAACGAGCGCACGCTGGGTATCGTGCAGACGCTGATCTCCCTCATCGAGGAGAACACGCTGGCCCGCGGCAACACCAACCTGGTGACCAACTACGTCTTCGCGCTGGCCACGCGCCAGCACTACCCGCAGGAATACCTGCGCGATCTCATGTACGGAACGGTGCTGCGCGACATCGGCATGATCAAGGTCAGCGATCTCATCGTGCGCAGCCCGCGCGAACTCATGCCCGAAGAGTGGGAGATCATCAAGCAGCACCCCACCGACGGCTCCAAGATGCTGACCAACATGAAGTTCTCCAGCCACGTGACCGACATCGTGCTGCACCACCACGAGCGCTTCAACGGTGAGGGTTACCCAAACGGCAAACAGGGGCAGGATATCCCGCTGGGCGCGCGCATCGTTTCGGTGGTGGAGAGTTACGCGGCCATGCTGCAGGAGCGACCCACCCGGCCCGCATTGTCCCGCGAGGAGGCGTTGAACACGCTCAAGGAAAACTGGGGCATGCGTTACGACCCCGAGGTGGTGCGCGGTTTCATTGAACTTCTGGAGGAGGAGATCCGGTCCGGCAAGAATCTGCACGAGAAGAAGTTTGCCATGTTCAGTGTTTGAGGGGAGACATGAGCACACCCATACTGATCGTCGATGACGATCCAAAAATACTCGAAGTGGTCGGGGTATCGCTGGAGCGCCGCGGCTACGACGTGCGCACCGCGCGCAGCGGCCGCGAGGCACTGCGGCGGGCCGCGGAGACGCCACCGGACCTGGTCATCCTGGACCTTGGCCTGCCCGATATGAACGGCATGCAGGTGCTGGCGCGCGTGCGCGAGGGCGGCAATCCGCCGGTGCTGTTCCTCTCCGCCGAGACCGACGTGGGCGTGCGCCTGGAGGCGCTGAGCCGTGGCGCCGAGGACTTCCTGGTCAAGCCCATCTCCCTGGAGGAACTCCACGCCAAGATTACAGGCTGTCTCAAGCGCCACGCGCGCCTGCGCTCGCTGGGAGAACGCAACCAGGTGCTCGAAGCGGAATTGGAAAAGGGCGCGGAGAAGGCGGCGCGGGAATTCAAGCGCCACCTGCTCTCCATGCGCACGTTGCTGTCCATGTCCCACGACCTCAACCGGGCCATGCAATCCGACGAGCTGGTCAAGGTGGCGTCACTGACGCTGCTGGGCGAGTTGAAGGTGTCGAGCATGGCGCTGTTCGGGGTGGAGCGCGAGAACGCCCCGGACTTTCGCCTGCTGGGCGTGAAGGGCTTCGATGCAAAGCGCTTCGACGGCATGACCGTGGCGCGAACCTCGCCGTTCACGGAAATGCTCGCCCAGGAGACGCACGCGGTGCGCATCGCCCGCAATTCCGACCAGCGCTGGGTGAAGAATCTGCCCGACCTGCGCCTGGCGGTGTTCGAATACGCCACGCCCATCATGGTGCGCGGAAAGATGAAGGGCGTGATCTTCACCGGACCCAAGCTGACCGGTGACGATTACAGCGAGTACGAGCTGGACATCATTACCATCATCGCCAACTCGGTGGGCATCGGCATGCAGAACGCCAGCCTGATCACGCAGCTGCAGACCACCTATGTCTCCACGCTGCGCTCGCTGATTTCCATCATCGAGGCCAAGGATCCCTACACCAAGGGGCACACCGAGCGCGTGGCGTCATACTCGGTGGCGTTGGCCACGCGCATGGGCCTCACCGGCGGCGACATCAAGCGCATCATGTTCGCGGCCCTCATGCACGACATCGGCAAGATGGGCGTGCTGGACGAGATCGTCAACAAGCCGGGCGCGCTCACCGAGGCGGAATGGGAACTGATGCGCGCGCACCCGGTGGTGGGCGCGGGCATCGTGGAGAAGATGGAGTTCCTCACCGGCACCGCCGACATCGTGCGCCACCACCACGAGAGCTGGAACGGCAAGGGCTACCCGGACGGGCTGCGCGGCGAGGACATCCCGCTGGGTGCGCGCATCGTCACGGTGGCCGACAGCTTCGACGCCATGACCACCGACCGCCCCTACCGCAAGGCGCTCACCTTCGACGAGGCCATCGAGCGCCTAGAAGGATCCGCCGGCGTGCAGTTCGACGCCGAGCTGGTGAAGGTGTTCGTGAAGTATATCCGCGAGAAAGAGCGCGCCGAAGCGGCGGTGTGCGAAGACTGATTCTGTCAACGCGGTTGAAGATTGACGGCCCGTTCGTCAACCGCGTTCACACCTCGCCGATGGCGCGGCGCCGGGTTTCAGGCTCCGTGTCATCTTCTTCCCTCCCGTAACCTTACACACGGCAATCGATTGACGGCGACGTTGCGTTCGTCGCAGCGCTCGTGCAGTTTATGGCACCGCGCTTGCCATAGACCGAGGCATCCATGACCGGCCTCGACACGGAGCAACGGCGGCGCGTGTGGTTGCGGTGAGAGAAGGGTGAGTCGCCGTTGCTCCGGCGCGGGCCACTGCGTGACAGGGAAGAGGGAGCGGGGGTGCGGCGGAAACGGGAGGAGTCGTCGCGCTCAGCGGGCCCGATTCGACCAAGCGAGCCTTTGCCCCGGCGATGAGCCGGATCCGAGCGTGTGCAGCCAGCCCGCGAGTCTGGGCGTGCAACACGAGTACCCCACTCGGGGCTGACGCCGGGGACAGAGTTTCGCAAGGCCGGCTCGACGCCCGTCGCTCCCTCTTTCTTCTTACGTCCGGCCCGCGGCCGGACGCAAGTATCTACCGGCTTGTCGCCATTCCGTCTCTACGCTTATAGTCGGGGTCTCGAAGCCAACCGATCCCCATCAGCAAGGATTTCACCCATGTCCACCCAGCGCATCACGGAAAGCGACGTCCTCAAAAAGACCCTCCCCAATGGCCTCACCGTCCTCGTCAAGGAGGACCACGCGGCACCCATCGTGGCGGTGAACATGTGGTTCGGGGTGGGGTCGGTGCACGAGAGCGAGGAGATGAACGGTCTCGCCCACTTCCAGGAGCACATGGTCTTCAAGGGGACGAAGAAGTACGGCGTGGGCGACATCGGGCGCATCGTCAAGTCCGCGGGCGGCAACCTCAACGCCGGCACCAGCTACTCCTACACCATGTACTACGTGGTGCTGCCCTCGGCGAAGTTCGACACGGCGCTCGAGGTGCAGGCAGACGCCATGATGAACTCCACCTTCGACCCCGAGGAGTTCAAGAAGGAACGCCTGGTGGTGATCGACGAGGCGCGCATGTACGACGATCGCCCCGAGTCCTTCACCTTCTATCGCACCATGGAGCTGGGTTTCGAGCGGCACACCTACCGCCGGCCCATCGCGGGCTACCAGCCCATCGTGGAGAAGATCACGCGCGACCAGCTGCTCGACTTCTACAACAACTACTACCGTCCCCGGAACGGCCGCCTGGTGATCGTGGGCGACATCGACCCCGAGGTGGCATTCCGGCGCGCGGAGGCGGTGTACGGGGGCTGGAAGGACGGTGCTGTGGCCATCAACGAGCCGCCGGCGGAGCCGCCGCAGCGGACCTTCCGCTACATGGCCTACGGTGGCCCCATGGACCACGCCTACCTGGGCGCGGGCTTCCACGTGCCCAGCATCCTGCACGAGGACTACCCGGCGCTGCAGATGCTGGCCGAGCTGTTGAGCAGCGGGCGCAGCTCGCGCCTCTACCGGCGCGTGCGCGAGGAGAAGCAACTGGTAACATCGGTGAACGCCGACATGCTGGCCGAGAAATGGCCGGGGTTCTTTCTGATCGCGGCCTCGATGCCCCCGACGCGCTGGGATCCGGCGTGCGCGGCCATCTTCCAGGAGATCGAGCGCTTCAAGCACGAGCCCACACCGGAGCGCGAGCTGGAAAAGGCGCGCCGCCAGGTGGAACGCGGCATGTTCAAGGAACTGGAGACGATGGAGGGACAGGCGTCCAACATCGGCTACTACGAACTGCTGGGCGACCACCGCCTGGCCGACGAGCACCGCGAGGCCATCAAGAAGGTCACCGCAGAGCAGGTGATGGCGGTGGCGAAGAAGTACTTCCACCCCGACAACCTCTCGCTGGTGAGTTACCAGCCGCGTGAAATCACCTCGCCCGGCGACCACCTGGTGGAGAAGATGGTGCGGGGCACGCTGTCCAGCGAGGGGGGCATCAAGAAGATTCCGGTGGACGCGATCTCAACTGCCCGCGCGACGCGCGAACATGGAAAGCGCTCGGGACAGACCACCGCGGGCAAGCCCGCGGTGGTGGAACAGTTTTCCCTCGCCAACGGTGTGCGCGTGCTCCTGAAGCCGCGCCCCAACGTGCCGCTGGTGTCCATGCTCACCGTGTTTCCGGGCGGCGGGCGCTTTGAGCCGGCGGGCAAGGCCGGGCTCGGGCTCCTGACCCACCGCATGCTCACCAAGGGCAGCGCGCGCTTCAGCGCGGAAGACATCGCGGCCGGCATCGAGGGCCTCGGCGGCGGCATCGAAAGCTATTCGTCGTTCGACACCGGTGGCGTGTCGGTGGGCGTGTTGTCCGAGTATGCCGAGGACGCCATCGACATCTACCGCGACGTGCTGCGCGAGCCGAAGTTCGACTCCATCCGTGTCGCGCAGGAAAAAACGCGCCTGCTCGAGGAACTCAAGCGCCGCCACGACAACCCGGTGCCGTACGCCATGGACAAGCTGTTCCGCTACATGTTCGGCCGTCATCCGTACGCGCACCCGTTCCTGGGCGACCCGTCCGAGCTGGAGGGGATCGCGCCGGAGGAATGCGGCGCGTGGTACCGCGGACTGCTGGCGCCCGAGCAGGTGGTGCTCTGCATGGTGGGGGACCTGTCCACGGAACGCGCGCGCGCCATCGCGGAGAAGCTGCTGGGGGACCTCACGCCGCACCCCGCGCCCGCGCCACACCCCGCGCCGGCCGCGCCGGTGCGCCCGGGTGAACACGTCAAGCGCCGCGCGGGCATCAAGCAGGCGGTGACCTTCGTGGGCTTCCCCGCGCCGGCCATGATGACACCCGCGTCGTGGGCGCTCGAGGTCTTGAACGGCGTGCTCACCGGCCTGGGCGGGCGGCTGTTCGTCGAGCTGCGCGACAAGCGCTCGCTGGGCTACATGACCGGCTCCGCGTACAACTCGCTCCTGCAGGGCGGCATCTTCTTCGGCTACGCCAACCCGGGTGCCGAGGGCGTGGACGAGGCGGTGCGGGTGATCCTGCACGAGCTGGAGAAGGTGGCGAAGGAAGCGGTGAGCGACGAGGAGCTGTCGCGCGCCAAGGAGTGGCTCATCGGGTCGCATGTAATGGAGCTGCAGCGCAACGGCGCGCAGGCGGGCGCCTACGGCGCCTACGAGGCGCTGGGCTACGGCTGGGAAGCGGTGGACCGCGTGCCGGACGACATCCGTGCCGTCACCAAAGACGACATCGTGGCGGCCGCGCGCGCAACCTTTGTAAGGGAGAACGCCGTGATCGTCCGCATGCTGCCCGCCGACTGAGCGCGTCTCCCAACTACGCCGATTCCGCCGCCGCGCGCGGCTTGGCTGCCGCGCCGAAGCTCGTGTACAGCGCGTTGCGCAGCGTGGAGATGTCCACCTTGCGGTAGAGCTTGCCCGACTCCGCGTAGGCAATGCCACCCGTCTCCTCGGACACGATCACCACGATGGCGTCGGTTTCCTCGGACAGACCCAGTGCCGCGCGGTGGCGCGTGCCCAGCGCCTGCGCGAGGCGTTCGTCCTGCGACAGGGGCAGGATGCAGCCCGCCGCCACCAGGCGGTCGCTCTGGATGATCACGGCACCGTCGTGCAGCGGTCCCGGGCGCGTGAAGATGGTTTCGATGAGTTCGGCGCTCACCCGCCCGTCGACCGGCGTGCCCGTCTCCAGGTAGTTCTTGAGCCCCATGTCCTTCTCGAAGACGATCAGCGCGCCCGTCTTCTTCACGGAAAGCTCCTGCACCGCCTTGCACACCTCGGGAATCACGCCGCTCTCGCGCATGCGCACGAAGCGCGACAGCCAGCGGTTCTGGCCCAGCATGGAGAGCGCGCGCCGCAGCTCGGGCTGAAAGATGATCACGAAGGCAATCACCCACACCGTGCGCAGGCTGGAGATGAGCCAGTTGACCGCCAGCAGGTTCATCCACTGCGCGATCACCGACAGCACGAACAGCACGATGAGCCCGAAGAACATGTGCACGGCGCGCGTGCCCTGCATGAGCGAGAACACCCGGTAGAGCAGGAACGTGACGATGAGGACATCGAGCACGTCGAGGATGAGTTCGAAGGGGATGCCCTGCATGGCCTAGCGTGGGGGGCGGTGCGGGCCGGGGTTGTCGATGGCGTCCAGCACGCGGAACAGCCCCGCGGTCTCGGCCACGTCGTGCACGCGCACCATTTCCACGCCGCGCTCGCGGCACAGGGCCGCCACGGCGAGGCTGCCGGGGAGGCGCGCGTCGGGTGCCGCACCGCCCAGCAGCGTTCCCAGGAAGGATTTGCGCGACGCACCCACGAGCACGGGATAGCCCAGCGCGCGCAGCGCGTCAATCCTTTTCAGGATTTCGAGGTTGTCGATGAGGCGCTTGCCGAAGCCGAGGCCGGGGTCGAGCACGATGCGCGACGACTCGATGCCGGCCGTCTCCAGCGCCGCCGCGCGCAGCGCGAGGAAGTCGGCGATCTCCTGCGGCGCGTCGTTGTACGCCGGCTCCTGCTGCATGTTCTCCGGCTCTCCCAGCATGTGCATCAGGATCACCGGAATGTCAGGATGGTCGCGCAGCACGTCCACCATGGTGCTGTCGCGGGTGGCGTTGACGTCGTTGAGCAGGGTGGCGCCGGCGTCGAGCACCGCGGCCGCCACCTCCGGGTGGCGCGTGTCGATGGATACCGGCGCCGGCAGCGGCGGGCGGCCCTCGCCCCCGCGCACCAGCGTCTCCACCACCGGCAGCACGCGGGCCAGTTCTTCGGTGACCGAGATGGCAGACGCGCCCGGCCGCGTGGACTCGCCGCCCACGTCCACCAGGTCCGCCCCCGCAGCCACCATGGCGTGCGCGTGCGCCACCGCCGCGCGGTGAGACACGAACTTGCCGCCGTCGGAGAACGAGTCGGGGGTGACGTTGAGAATGCCCATGATGAGCGGGCTCCCACCGAAGGTGAGCGTGCGTGGGCCGCAGCGGAGGGAGCGGGGGTGGGTGGTGCTCATCAGGATCAAAACGCGAACGGCGCCCGCGGCGCCGTTCGACGGGGAAGGCTACGTGCTCGGGCCGGGCTCCACGATGGGCGGCAGCCCCGGCATCTGCTTCTTGCGATCCGTCTCGGCGGGCTTTGCCGCCGGCTTCTCCTCGGCCGGCGCCGCGTGCAGGCGCTCCGGGTCCATCGGGGCCAGCGTGCCGCCCTCGAGGAGGGTCTGGATTTCCGCGGCGTCCAGCGTTTCGCGCTCCAGCAAGGCGTTGGCCATGCGGTGCAGGATGTCGATGCGCTCCTCGAGGATCACGCGCGCGCGCTCGTACTGCTCGTCGACGATGCGCTTGACCTCTTCGTCGATCTCCTGCGAGGTCTTCTCGCTGTAGTGCGTGTTCTGCACGATGTCGCGCCCAAGGAACACCTGCTCGTCGCGATCACCGAAGGCAATGGGCCCCAGCTTCTCGCTCATGCCCCAGTGCATCACCATGCGGCGGGCGAGCTTCGAAACCATCTGGATGTCCGACGACGCGCCGCTGCCCATGCGCTTGAGTATCAACTCCTCCGCCACGCGGCCGCCCAGGGCCTGGGTGATGGTGTCGAGGCACCACGCCTTGGAGTACTCGGAGCGGTCGTCCTCGGGCAGGAAGAAGGTGAGGCCGCCGGCCGCACCGCGTGGGATGATGGTCACCTTGTGCACCGGGTCGGAGTATTTCAGTGCCGCGCCCACCACGGCGTGGCCGGCCTCGTGGTACGCGGTGAGGCGCTTGGTCTCTTCCTTGACCACGCGGCTCCTGCGTTCGGGGCCCAGGTAGATCTTGTCCTTGGCGTCTTCCAGGACGTCCATGGTGACCTTGGTCATGCCCTTGCGCGCCGCCAGCAGCGCCGCCTCGTTGATCACGTTGGCGAGGTCCGCGCCGCTCATGCCGGGTGTGGCGCGGGCCAGCACGGCCAGGTTGACGTCTTCGGCCAGCGGGGTCTTGCGCGAATGAACGCGCAGGATGCCTTCACGCCCGCGGACATCGGGCAGGTCCACCACGATGCGGCGGTCGAAGCGGCCGGGGCGCATGAGTGCGGGGTCGAGCACGTCGGCGCGGTTGGTGGCCGCGATGAGAATGACGCCCTCGTTGGACTCGAAGCCATCCATCTCCACCAGCAGCTGGTTGAGCGTCTGTTCGCGCTCGTCGTGGCCGCCGCCCAGGCCGGCGCCGCGATGGCGGCCGACCGCGTCGATCTCGTCGATGAAGAGGATGCACGGCGCGTGCTTCTTGCCGGTCTCGAACAGGTCGCGCACGCGCGACGCGCCAACGCCCACGAACATCTCCACAAAATCCGAACCGCTCATGGAGAAGAAGGGCACGTTGGCTTCGCCGGCCACGGCGCGCGCCAGCAGCGTCTTGCCGGTGCCGGGCTGGCCCAGCAGCAGCGCACCCTTGGGGATGCGACCGCCGAGCTTCTGGAACTTCTTGGGTTCGCGCAGGAACTCGATGATCTCATGCAGCTCTTCCTTGGCCTCGTCGCAGCCGGCCACGTCGTTGAAGGTCACCCGCGGCCGGTCGCCGCCGAACATGCGCGCGCGGCTCTTGCCAAAACTGAACGCGCGGTTACCGCCCGCCTGCATCTGGCGCATGATGAGCAGCCACAAACCAATAATGAGCAGCAGCGGCAGCCCGGACGTGAGCACCTTGACCCACATGCTGCCGCCGGGAACCTGTCCCTCCACCATGGCGTCGGGGTTGCGGTCGAGGATGCGCTGCGGGAGATCCTTGTCTTCCACCGGCAGCGCCAGCGTAAACTGCTCCACCTTGACCTCGCGGGTGCGCTCGCGGTCGGTGGTGTTGGGAATGGGAACCAGGGTGGGCGTGGTGAGTTCGCCACGCACCTCGAGTCCCTTGAAGGTAATCTTCTTGATGTTGC
The DNA here is from genome assembly GCA_029865265.1 of Candidatus Krumholzibacteriia bacterium. NCBI lineage: Bacteria > Candidatus Krumholzibacteriota > Candidatus Krumholzibacteriia > Candidatus Krumholzibacteriia bacterium. Next base: position 39,914 of record JAOUHG010000019.1, read on the forward strand.
CGGAGTCTACCTGCGAGAGGAACTCGGAGTACGAGATACGGTACTGGGGCGTCTTGCCCATCTCGAACATCTGGAAGGCGACGAGCAGGACGATGACCAGCAGCACCCAGAACACCATGGCCTTGAACGGCCTGGTGGGCCGTCCCGCGGGGGGACGGGGGGTGAGCGGCGTGCGTCCGCCAGGACGCTTATCCGAGTCTCGTTGATCCGACATGAGGTACGACCCGATGTTCAGGAACCGGCAGGCCGGTCATAGCCGGCCACAAAGGGTAAGTTACGATAATTCTCGTCGTAGTCCAGCCCGTAACCGACGACGAAAACGTCCGGGATCTCGCGGCCGAGATAGCGGACGGGAATCCCGGCCGGTTGCGGGAGCCGTTTGCGCAGGAGGGCGCAGATTTCGAGGCTCGCCGGATTCCGTAACTTCAACATATTCACAATATAAGCCAGAGTTGTGCCAGTGTCTATGACATCCTCCACCAGCAGCACATCGCGCCCGGCGATGTCGATATCGAGGTCCGCCACAATCCGGACCACCCCGCTGGACTGCATGCCCCCATTATACGACGACACCCGCAAAAATTCGATGTGATGGGGAATGGTGAGGTGCCGGATGAGGTCGGCCAGAAACACAACCCCGCCCTTGAGCAAGCTGATGAGCACGGGGTGGCGGTCGCTGTAATCGAGCGAAATGGCCCGGCCCAGGCCGCCCACGATGTCCGAGATCTCGGCTGACGACAGAAGCACGGGGCCCGGAGAGGGATGGTCGGGGCGGTTCACGCGGGTCCTCCCGGGGATGCGGATTCGGCGGTGATGTGGATCAGCGGCATGCCGTCGCCGGAAACGCGGGTGGACTCGGATGCCACCACGCCGGGCACCCACACGATCTCGCCGCCGCTCTCGATGACGACGGCGCGCGCGCGATCGCGATGCGGGATCTTCTTGTCGATGAAGATGTCGCTGAGCTTCTTGCTGCCACTCATGCCGAAGGGCCGAATGCGGTCGCCGGGACGGGGCGAACGAACCGTCAGTTGTCTGACCGGAAGTGAGGCTTGTTCTCCGCTCAGGCACTTCGCGCGCGATGGTTGAAAGCGCGCCTCGTGAAATCGCGTCGAACAAGCCTCACTCCCGGCCAGCTCGTCCGCTCGAAGTGCCCTCACAATCCAACCATTCAATTCGACGGCGCCCGGAACCGAAAGCGGTGCGGCACGCAGTTCCTCGTTCACTTCGACACCGCGCACGCGCCACACGAGGGCGTCGTGGTCGCGGCGGACGGAAACACCGGGCAGATCAACGGAGGCACCCACGCGTTCGGCGCGCGCGAGCGCGCGCACGTGCCCGTAGTGAACGGCGGTTACACCCGCCAGGCACCCGATGCGCTCCAGAACATCGCCGAGGAGGATCGCCACCTCGCTCTCATCCAACCCGGCGAACGCATCCACGGGCAGCACCCACGCGCCGTTGTCGCGGCAGAGCCGCCCCAGACGGACGTCCGTCACCAGGCGCGCCGCGCGAAGCGCCTCTTCCGCGCCGCGCGACGTGCGCAACAGCGCGTCGTCGATAGTCGGGAAGGCGCGGCGCAGCGCGGGAAGTGTGTCGTGGCGCACGGCGTTGCGCGCAAAGCGGCGGTCGTCGTTACTGGGGTCGGTGACGAATGCAATGCCGTGCCGCGCGCAGTAGTCGAGCGTGTCGGCGCGCGCAACGTCCAGTAGCGGACGCACCAGACTATCGCGCTCGCGCGCAATGCCGGCCAGGCCGCGCGCGCCCGCGCCGCGCAGGATGCGCATGAGCACCGTCTCCACCTGGTCGGAGCGCGTGTGCGCGGTGGCGATCCAATTGCACGATTCGCGCGCGGCGGCGTCGCGCAAGAATTCGTAGCGCGCCTCGCGCGCCGCGGTCTCCATGGAGACACGCGCGCTGCGCGCGCGCGCGGGGACGTCGCCCGCCCCCGCCACCACGCGGATGCCGTGCGCGTCCGCAAGGGCGCGCACCGTGTCGATGTCGCGCGCGCTGTCCCTGCGGATGCGATGGTCGAAGTGCGCCGCCACCACGCGCGCCCCGCCGCGTGCCGCGTGATCCGCGGCCGCCGCGAGCAGCGCCATGGAGTCCGCACCGCCCGACACCGCCACCAGCACACGCCCCCCGGCCGCAAAGGCCGGCGTGCGCGCCAGGGCATGGTCGATGGGGTGGGAGGAAAGCATGGCCTCAAGCATAGCGCACCAGGAGCGTCGGACAACCCGAAAGGGAAAGGAAAGTGGTGGCGGAGCAGGGATTCGAACCCCGGACACGCGGATTATGATTCCGCTGCTCTAACCAACTGAGCTACTCCGCCCACCCTGAACAGACTTGTATTTGAAGCAGTTACGAGGTAAGCTGGCCCTCGATCGCCCTCGCGAACCACCGGGCTACACGGTTCGCAGGCAGTTCTCGGAGGACGGGTACACGGTTCGCCAGGGAGGACAACACCATGCAGCCAACAAGGCTCACCGAAGCATTCATCCGGCAACTCGCGTACGAAGACAAACCCGTCGTCGTCCGGGACACCATCGTAAAGGGACTGATGGTCGCCGTCAATAAGCACTCTAAGTCCTATAAGGTCCAGCGGGACCTGTGGGTCGGCCAGCGCGGCCGCCGGCGCAAGACCAAGACCGTCCGGCATACCCTCGGGACCACCCTGGAGCTCACCTTGGACGACGCCCGTACGCGCGCCATGGAGGTCATCACGCAGATCAAGCGGGGGGTGGACCCCAACGCCTCGGACGTCGAGCCAGGGGCGGAAACGTGGACCGTGGAGCGCATGTTCGAGGAGTACATGGCCGACCTGCGGGCGCGCGAGTGCGCGGACCGTACCATCTCGGACGTCCGGGTTCAGATGAACCGGTACCTGGCGGACTGGAAGCCCATTCCGATCTCGGACGTGACGCGCTCAATGGCCCGTGAGAAGCACCGCCATATCTCGGAGCGTCATGGCAAGGCGGTGGCGAACAGCTCACTCCGCCTGTTCAAGGCGGGGTACAATCTCGCGATGCGCGTTGTGGACGACCCCGACGCCTTGCCCGACAACCCCGTCAAGGCCGTCACGTTCAACAAGGTCCGCTCCAGCAACCGCGTCCTGATGCCCGAGGACTTGCCCGAGTGGTGGGCGAAGGTTCAGGCGCTTCCGAACCCGCTGCGACGCGTCATGCACACGCTCGGGCTCTTCAGCGGGCTCCGGCCCGGGACGCTCGTGTCGCTCCGTCGTGAGTGGCTCCACCTGGACGAGCACGCAATCTCGATTCCGCGGATGAAGTCAGGCGAGCCCTTCGACCTGCCGCTCTCGAACTACATGGTCGGGCTCGTGCAGCAGGCACTGGAACTGGGCGACATGCTGTACCCCGGCTCTGAGTGGCTTTTCCCGACTCGCAACGTGCGCGGTAAGATCATCGCGACAGCGGTCTGGCGGGAGAAGACGCTGCCCAGCGAAACCGGGCACATCCTGCGCCACACCTACCGCACGATCGCGCAGCGCGTGGGCCTCGACAAGATCGACGCCCGCATGCTGCTGGACCACAAGGTGGTCGGCATCGACCGCGTGTACGTCCACGAAAAGGCGCTTTTCGATCGGCTGCTAGCCTCGCAGGAGACGATGACGGCGGCAGTGCTGGAACTCATTCATGAGGATGGTCGCGTGGGCGATTCAGTTAGTGCGTATGACCGATAGCGACACCAAGAAACCTGCCGCAACTGACAGCGTCCCACAGCGGCAGAAGGTTCAGTGGATGCACTTCAAAGAAGCGGGCTACAGCTTTTTCTTCCCCATGAGCGTCAGCCCGTCGCGGAGCACAAGGAGGCGGCGCATTCGCGGTATCTCATCAACTTCGTGGACAATTTCATCTGGTTCTGCTCATGACTCCATCCTCTCACGGAATGGAGCCTCCGACAATCCCGGGGCGGTTCAGTCCATCTTCGGCGCAGGCAGTCGGATATTCTGACGGTTCTTCGGGACTTTTTGGTTGACAGGGCATCTCGTGTGAAACACACTTGTCTTCGCAGCCGGGGAGTTTCAAATCATTGTGGCAACGGGGAGGAGACCATCTCTTGGATCTCGCGAGGTGCCGCAACCAGCCGCATACCATTTCCTGCGTACCGCCAGAGTTGGCGGCGCGTTGTTCGACCAGTTCGGAGCGTCGATCTGAGCGTTCCCACTTGGTTGGCAGAGTTAGCTTGAGGCGAAGCATCGCCGCCATTCCGCAACTTCTGCTTTTTCCAGCCATTTTTGTTCTCATTTCCATGTTGTTCTGGGATGCGCCTTCGCATGCTGCAGAGATCGGGCGAATCGTGGATCGTGTTGAGGTTGGCGTTGGCTCTGTGGGTGGCGTAGGCCAGGTTTCTACTTTCAACGTGCAGAATGCAGAACATGTTACTGCATTCGATGCAGTAGCGCTCAGACTGGTAGTATGCGGTCCAGAGGTAGTTTGGCGAATATTTCCTCTTGTTATGACGACTTGGGGAGCGGGAAATCCGTTCTTGAATATCTCAAGTGCCGATGGCGCCCACATGGAAATCGATGAGTTGATTGTGGGGGGGGGTGTCGGTCTGACGACAGGAATTGGTTCCGCCACATTCGTTCTCACCGTTGGCGCAGCATACGTTCGAGAGAGCGTGAGTGCTGACTATACAGCGTGGTTTGGCGAGAGCGCGTCGTTCGTCCATGACGGCGCCGGCGCAATTCTGGGTGGTGCACTTCGCTTTCCGTTTGTTTCATTCGCCGACGTATTCGTCCAATACGAAGTCACCGTGCGGAAGCAATACGAGACTTATGGGACATTCGCGCTGAACCGGGTCTATTCTTTCACCTCGTCCCATGCTCTGGACAGCGCGACTATCGGGATTAGTATTCCTCTCTCTCGGTCGGACCACGATGCGGAGTAGTTCCAGAACACGTCAGCGATAGCATGTCTGGGGGGATACAGTGTTCCATCCGCTCTGTTTGAAAAAGTTCGACTGCGCCTTTCTCGCAAGCATCGTGTGTCTGCTTGGCGCCATCGCGTGTAGCGTTGATGTTGTCCCCCCACCAGACGACTGTGCTGCAAACCCAGCGTTTGTTCTGTGGGTGGAGGCAAACGTTCAAGACGGAGTCACGACTGACTGGACCTCATATGTGAGACTGTAAGCTTTTCTGTGTAACTGGCCTTGGACTACACTCTATCAAGGAGGAAGGACCATGGCCAAGCCAGATCCCACCGACAAGTTCATCGACGACCTCATCCGGGGCAAGAAGCCCGAAGAGATCTTAGGCGACGAGGGCGTCCTCAAGCAACTGACCAGGCGGCTCGTCGAACGCGCGCTCGAAGGCGAGATGACGCATCATCTTGGCTACGAGCCTCACGCGCCCGAGGGCAAGAACACCGGCAACTCGCGCAACGGCAAGACGACCAAGACCGTGATCGGCGAGAGCGGCGAGCTGGAGATCACGGTTCGCCGCGACCGCAACGCTGAGTTCGAGCCCAAGCTCATCGGCAAACGCCAGCGCCGGCTCCCCGGCTTCGACGACAAGGTGATCGCGCTCTACGCGCGCGGCATGACGACCCGGGAGATCCAGGGGCATCTGGAGGAGCTTTACGGCGTCGAGGTGTCTCCGCAGCTGATCTCGGCGGTGACGGACTCAGTGATGGACGATGTGGCGACGTGGCAGAGCCGGCCACTCGATCCGGTCTACCCGATCGTGTACTTGGACGCGCTTCACGTGAAGATGCGCCACGAGGGCCGCGTGCAGAGCCAGGCGGTGTATCTCGCGCTCGGAATCACGCTTGAGGGGCGCAAGGAACTTTTGGGGCTCTGGATCGGCGAGAACGAAGGGGCGAAGTTCTGGCTCTCGGTGATGACGGACCTCAAGAACCGCGGCGTTCGGGACATCCTGATTGCGTGCGTCGACGGCTTGAAGGGCTTCCCGGACGCAATCGAGACCCTGTACCCGAAGACGCAGGTCCAGCTGTGCGTGATCCACATGGTGCGCCACTCGCTCAAGTACGTGGGATGGAAGGATCGCAAGGCGGTCGCGGCTGACCTGCGCACGGTCTACACGGCCCCGACCGCTCAAGCGGCCGAAGAAGCGCTCGACGCGTTCGAGGCGAAGTGGGCGCCGCGCTTTCCGTCGATTGTGAAGAGCTGGCGGACAAACTGGGTGAACCTGATCCCGTTCTTCGATTACCCGCCGGAGATCCGCAAGGTGATCTATACTACCAACGCCATCGAGTCGATCCAGGCGAGTCTTCGGAAGATGACGCGGCAGCGGGGCGCGTTTCCAAACCAGGACAGCGTTCGCAAGGTGATCTACCTGGCGCTGTCGCGGATCTCGAGAAAGTGGAAGCGGCCGGTCCTTGACTGGGTCGCAGCCTTGAATCACTTCAGCGTGGTGTTTGAGGGAAGAATCTAAGCAGCAGGAGAAGATGGGTCAGTTACACAGAAATCTTGACACTCTCGCTGTTGGGCTGACCCTCCATGCGGTGGTTGCTGCGAGGAGAAGCCGAAGGATGACGGCATCCCTTACCAGGCCTTTCTCCCGGTGTTCCTCCGCAGCACGATCTGGCCGGCGCTCCGCGTCGTGGTTGTGTAGATCGCCGCAAGAGAGGGGGGATGGTCATGCATGCATTAATCATAATCGTCGCGTTCGCTCTGGCGAGCGGCGGTGATGTGGCCGAGTTAGCCGCACAAGCGCAGTCCCTGTCGGTTTCTGCCGAAACGAAGGCGTCGGTCCCCGAGGTGTACCTGTACGGCAACTCAATACCCGGACCATACAAGGTTGACCTTGTCGGAGCGACCGTCCAGATCAACGGAATCCAGGTCTTTCCACCGCTCGTGGACCCCGGCCCCCCGCCACCGGAACCGACGCCTGAAGTGGTTGAGCGACATGCGTTCAGTCAGCAAGGCTGGGCGCTTCGGCGGCAGATGGAAGCGGAGGGAAAGTGCTGTCGGGAGCTCGCGGACGCGCTGGCGGATTTTTATCGCGCGCGCACCGACCTCGTTGCGGAGGTCTCGGGAGTGACGGACCACAGCTTCTGGGTGAGGTGGACGGATGGGACGGAGAGCGAAACCCTTATTTCGCCTTCCGAACGATCGCAGACGCCGGAGGACAAGGCGCGTGGCCGTTGGAAACTCGTTCAGGAACTGCTCGAGAAGGGATGCATCATCATTATTTCGTCGTCCGGCGGTGTCACGGTTCCGCCGAACGACGCACAGCGACTCGAGGAGCTGCGTGCGGAGATCGCGCGCGCCCGCCGTACGCCGATCGACGTGTTCGGAACCGAAGCGACCCATTACACCGACGGGCGATGGGAAGGGAAGCACCTGCCGGCGGATATCGCTCGAGAGTTCGCCCGCCCGCGAAAGTTGAGCACCCAACAGGAGGACTGAAATGCGACGCACCATCATCGTACTCGTCCTCCTAGGCATTCCGGCCGGAGCGTGGGCGCAGAACCAGACACCGAGTTCGAAGCAGGCGTTCCTGTTTCAGCCGTACTTCTTTGCTCTCGGAGACATGGGGGACGCCTACTTCGCGGCAGCGATCGACCAGGGCTACGTTGTCACTGAACGTTCGCAGCCTATCGCGACCACAACTCCCCAGTACGGGCTTTCCGACATGTTCTCCGGCCTTTCAGGCGGCTATGGGCTTTTCCTGCATTCCTCGCATGGGGGAGAGAATGGGACGGCTGCTGAGGCGTTCGAGTACACCCCGGACGGCCTGAGCGCGAGGGACAACAAGTACAACTACTACGTTACTCACGGCGTTCCAGCAGCAGACATCTACTCTGGCGAGTCCGCCCCCGATGGGTATCACATCAGCGTCCGACCGGCAGCGATCAGTTCGCGGTACGTCTCGGCCAACTCCATTGTCTACGTGATATCCTGCAGAGCGCACACGTGGAATGCGACCGCCTGGCCGAACTCTCGCTGCCGTCTGGGCTACACCCCGGACTGCTACCCCACGCCGGCGCGCAACGATGCGACCGCATTCTGGGACGCGATGCGCGGCGTGAATGGTGTCGCCAACCGAACGGTCACAAATGCAAAGAGCGGCACGATGATCGAGCTGGCGGGGGACGGTGCCACGACGCTCACGCCGTGGGTCAGCGGATTCTCACACACCTCCGGGACTAGCATCCCGGGAACGCTTGCGATCTGGTGGACCTTCGACACGGGCACGAACCAGGCGGCCAATCCGATCGGTACCGACGGGATCGTACAGCTCGTCTCGTATGTTTGGGATTCGTCCACGCAACTCTCGGCGACTGTCCAGTGCGCGGGCGACGGACAAGGGAACGTGTGGGCGAAGGGTGCGGCCATTGCAAGCGCCAACACGACGCAGTTGTTGCTGAACGGTTCGCGCAACTACTCCGTGCGCCTCACGTGCGGCGACAATCCCGCGGCGGACATCCACGGTATCACGTTCCGCGAGGGGATCGTGACCTTCGAGGTCGGTTCGGAGCCCGACATCGGACCCGGCGCCAACGATCACTACGAGATCGAAGCGAGTACGTCGCCTACCGGTCCATGGCGTGTCGTGGCGATCGTGCCGGATGGCGCCGGTCGACGCGCGATCCGCATTGGCAATGCCGATCCGTTTGTTCGGCTGGTCGAGGTCGAGAAGGACGGTGACCGCCTCGTTCACAACACGGCGCGCGCGGACGCCGCAGCCCAGGTCGTGTTGACGCCACCCTTGTCGGAAGAGGCGCGGCGGGAACGGTACGGAGAGCTCAAGCGCGGTCGAGCGCCCACGTTGGCTCAGCGCGCCTTACAAGTGACCGGCGAGACCGTCGTCGCATACGCGATCCCCGATCTTGTCTCGGTCGTCGAGTCCGAGATTGCATCATTCTGGAGCGCGCGGGGTGCCACGGTGACTGTGGTATCTACCATCGGCTTCCCAAGCGACCCCGATGACTTTCGCTCGGCAGTCAAGGCCGACATCGCGAGTCGCGTGGGGAGCGGAACGGACGCGGTGCTCCTCGTCGGTGACGCGAACGATCACGTCCAGTTCATGGGCGCGGAGTATCCGTCGCTCTGGCTTCCCGAGAACGGCTGGGAGACGATTCGCCAGAACTACCTGGCCGGCGGTTATAGCGACCAGTCGAGCCGCGACGGAATCCCGACCTACTACTTCGCGGATACCGACCCGCGCAGCGTGAACATGGGGTACGTGACCCCGTACTGGATGAGCGACTGGCCCTACGTCGACGTGGATGGCGACGGATTGCCCGACGTCCCGATTTCACGGTTACCCTTCACGACGCCCGATGAGGTGCAGGCATATGCAGGGAAGCTCCTCGAAACCCAGATCGGCGACTTTGGCGCCGAGAGAATCGGCTTGTTCGCCGGTGACGTCGATCATGGGGGAAACGAAGGAAGCGACATCCTTGCCTCGATGGCAGCGATTGCGAACATTGCGACTGGCAGGCAGCTCGAATGGTTGTACGAATCCGGATATCCGTCGATCGTGGATCGCAACGCGGCAGCCGCTGACATCTGGAACAGCGCACGCCCGGAAGTGGTCTTCATCCTGAGCACTTGGTCGAACCGAAGCTGGCCGGGAGGCTTCTTCGACCAGACGGTGACGCCGCCGTTCACGATGGACTACCTTGCCTCTCACACCGGCGTCGTCGTCGCACTCTCCTGCGGCGGTGCCAACTTCGCGCAGACCGAGGATAACGACTATGGCCGACCGATCGGCGAGCGCTTCCTTGCGGAGTGGCTCAAGGGTGCCATCGTTTGGGTTGGGCCGACCGTCGGTACCTGGCAGCACGCGAACGACCCACTCGCAATCTCGTTCGCCGAGGAGCTCTTCACCGACTTCTCGCGACCAATTGCCGCCTCGTACCTGGTGGCGCTCCGGCGGATCCTCATAGATCACGCGAACCAGCCGGAGGTCGTCCGGTCAGTGCTCTCGACGTCTGTCCTCGGCGACCCGCTCGCCCGGGTCAACAGGACCCAGGTCGCGACGGCGGTCGGCGGCTCGCCTGGCCGCCTGCGGTTCGCCTTGGAGCAGAACGTGCCGAATCCCTTTAATCCGGTGACGCGGATCGGCTTCTCGGTGTCGGAACCGGGGCGCGTGTCGCTGCGTGTCTACGACGTGCACGGGCGACTCGTTGCCACGCTGACCGACGGCAGCTTCCCCGCTGGCCGGCACTCCCTGCTCTGGGACGGCAGGAACGCGCGCGGTGAGAGCGTGGCATCGGGACTGTACTTCTACCGGTTGCTAGCGGGGGACCGTTCGGAGAGCCGCAAGATGGTGATTCTGAAATGAACGCACGTGCGAATCAGCATAGAGGTCAGAGTGTACCAGGTCGGTGCGCCGTGGTCGTATTCACCTTTGTCGCCTTCGTGTTCGTTCATGGCGTGGTGGCCGCGGCGACGCAGGGCAGCGAGCGCGCTACCATGCGCGACGGTGTCAAGTACGTCGTGAATCCAGGCGTCGGTACCGAGCCAGCGAGGGTATTGACGACAACTGAGCTCTGGCGACGAGGCGGCGAGGAGGACGAGGTCGTCTTCGGAACGATCGGGGACATCGTCCGCGACCGGCTGGGCAACGCGTACGTCCTGGACAACCAGTTGAGCGCGATCCACGTGATAGGGCCGGACGGCGCGTACGCGGGCACTGTAGGTCGCAAGGGCGAAGGCCCGGCGGAGTTCCGCATGGCGAGTGGAATCGTGCTGCTGGAGGACACCGTGCTGTGCATCACCCAGGTGATGCCGGCACGGGTGGTCAAGCTGAGCACGGGCGGCCATGCCCTTGGCGACCATCCCCTCTCACGCGACCTCGTCACCTCGTACCTCAACGGATGCGCGGTCGTCGATGGCCGCCTGGCCGTCAAAGCGAGTCGGATGACACGCGACAAGACGTCCGTAGCGCTGCAAACGGTGTTTGGCGTGCTGGACGAGACCGGCACCCTGGCCAAGACGTACTGGGAGCGGTTCCAGAAAGCCGACTTCGCGAACATGCAGTTCGACGAGAAAGCGGACGCGGAGCCGGTGTGGGCGTTCGGATCTGAGGGCCGACTGTATATCAACAGTGATTGGGACCGGTATGCGATCGAGGTGGTGGGTCCGGGCAAGAAGGTGGAGCACGTGATCGAGCGCGCGTATGAGCACCTGCCACGCTCGGCCGATGATCTTGAGGCGGTCGAAAAGCAGAAGCGGGCCGGGGAGATCTCCCCGGAGACCAGGGTCAGCGCGACCGAGCGCGATGTCGTGCGGCTGTTCCCGCGACACGACGGCTCGCTCTGGGTACTCTCGAGCCGCGGCGATCACGAGGTTCCCAGCGGCGTTATCGCGGTGTTCGACGAGTTCGATCGCGCGGGCGTGTTTGTGCGGTCGCTGACGGTGCAGGGGCCGCGGCATCCACACCTCGATGAGTTCTACCTGGTGGACGATCTCGTGTTTGTGGTAGTGAACGGCGCCAGCGGGAGTACCACGAGTAACGAGACCTCCGCGAGCGGGGAGATCGAGATCGTGTGCCTGCGCATGAGCGTGGGTCGCTAGGGCTGCGGCCGTGTCGCGGAAAGCGCAGACTCGGGCGATCGCCGCGTGGGCGCTCACCGGTCTGTCTTCTTTCGCCCTGTTGGACACCGACGCTTCGGCCGCCGCATTGCACGGGCTGGGTTGCCCGTGCCCCGAGAGTCCGCCGTCGTGGATCGCCTACCCCGATTCAGTCCGCGGGGCGCCGGACTTCTTCAGGAAATCCTCCATCCAGGTCCAAGAGGTTGTGCTGTGCGAGCGCGGCGTCCACTTTCTCTTTCGGAGCAAGCAAGCCGCGAAAATGCGGGAGACCTGCCTCTTCATCGGCGAACCGACGCTCGATCAGAGCCTGCAGCGACTCCCTGCGGATTCCATTCCGAGCGATATCGATTTTGAGCGAATGACCGAGCGCTTGGAGGCGGACCGCAGTGTGTTCGCCGAGCGGATGAAGTCGCTGCGGAGCATCCTCCGTCAGCCAGCGAATGGAAACCACCGTGTGGTTTTCAAGACGGGATGGTTCCGGAATGCCCCGAGGGTCTACCCAAGTGCACCGATCAAGTTTCGATGGAACGGACAGTCGGTCGAGCTGCCCGGCGTCTTGGATGTCTACTTTCGGGAGTAGCGCCACGAGAGTGTGAACATGCTCTTCGAAGGCGTGCGAGAAGCGTTCCTGGACAGCATGACAGACATGGCAAGGCTCCAGTTCCCGTGGGACGCTGGTGTCCAATGAAGCGCCAAACCCCTCCTTGCCCTCACGGACCCTCGTCATCCCCGGTTCGCAAAACGGTTCGCGCGAGGGTGACGTCCGCATCTGGCTGTGATTTCTTCGAGTTAGCAGCGTTGAAAGAGGATTATGATTCCGCTGCTCTAACCAGCTGAGCTACTCCGCCCACCCGTTCAAAATCGTATCTGTCGCCGGGAATGGATTCCGGAAACACGGAAGGCTGTCGCGGGCTGGAATCTAGCGCATGCCGGAACGTGTGTCAATCGGGTCAGAAGGGGCCACCGGCGGGGACGCCGGGGGCTCCACGGTTCTGAAACGGTTCGCGCGAAGATCTCACCGTCCGCGCTGAATCGGCGAGTCTGGCCCGAATATCTGGTACGCCTGCACGCGCACCTCCTCGACCTCGACGGCCCCGGCACTCTTGTCCGCCTGCGACAGTCCTGGCACGTCGCGGTAGACAGACCGCGCGACCGCCTGCCCGCCCCTCACGAGCACGAGAACGTTGCCCCGGAGGTACAACTGGTCGTTTTCCGGGTCGAACTCACAACGAACGTCGTAGCGCCCATAGCTCGACCCTGCTTCGTCGAACAGTTCGTATGTGCCCGCTCTGTCCGCCTCCTGGGACAGCGGGACGTGCGCGGCTGGTTTCACGAGGAAGAACTTGCCGTCCACCCAGTGCAGACTCGCAATTCGTGGAAACGACGCGCCCGGATCTCTCTCAAGGCGGCGAGCGAGTTCGCGCACGCGCGCGTCATCCCCATCCCATTCCGGCAGATCGACCACGCGCGCCTCGCCATCACAGGGATGTCCCATCGTAACGCGATATTCTCCGCCAGGATCTGCAAACAGCATGCGGCCATCTGGAGCAACGTCCCATCCGTGCACGACGAAAGCATAGAGGTCCTGAGGAATGAACACCACGCAGGCGGACGTGACGTTCCTGTCCGTCGTGAACAACGTCTGCACGCGGCCGTCCGTCACCCGAAGACGCCTGACAGAAGCGGACCTGCCGCTCGCATCGAACGCCTCCCCCGGGTCGGTCACCGGTCGGAGAGTATTGACGCTCGCCAGTATGAGTTCATCCCGGCGACCGGACGCCGCTCGCACCCAGATCGTGCTCGCGTAGCCTTCCTTCATGGCTGACAGATCGAACATGCCGCACGCATCGCCGCGCGGAGTAAGGCAGACTGCGTGTCTCGAGAACGTCTGCACGACCACGCAGCGCCCGTCTCGAAGGAGCGTCATGCGTTGTGGATGGCTCAGGTCCCCAGGGCCTTCCCCGGGGCGCCCGATCGAAGGGAGCACACGCCCCCCGAGAGTAATCGCCCGTACCTCATGAGTCTCGCGATCCAGCAGATAGACCACGCTGTCCGACACGGCAACGTCCAGGATGACACCCATCGGCGCCGGCAGAGACTCGTCGGAGATGTCAAACAGGAGTTGCGGTCGATGCAGAGTCTGCGCGAGGGACGGTGCGGCGGCGAACCCGATACAAGCACCCAGCCACGCTGCCGCACAGAAACATCGTATCGAAGAGATCCTCATGCCGACATATTGCACCAGTGGTTTACCTGATTCTGCCAGTGCCCGACTGCGGCTGTCTCAGGCTCACAGTGTGCGATGGGGATCATACCTGCCCACCCCGACAGACACTGGTTTAGACTGTACTCCGCGCCAGCTAATCCCATCAGCGCGCCGGTGCACCCATCGATAAATGGCACGGCTGGGGCCTCGGCGACAGCCGTCACGCAGACCACAAGAAGACAAACACCGATGAACACGCGGAAGTAACTCACTTGAACACCTCGCTCTCGATTGGGTAGGAAGCGGCGACTTCTCATTCGAGACCGGCTGCGAACCTTCCCCGAGTCGCCGCAAGACAAAGGCTATTCCCCCCCTGCGAACTGTCAAGCGTTCTCTGAACTGTGAAAGCACTCTATGTGACCGCATCACTGCGAAGCAATGGCCTTGCGCGTCCCGGGCGACTGGCGCTCCACGCGACTCAGAACCTTGGGAGCCCTCACGGCCCCTCGCGATCCCCGGTTCGCAAAACGGTTCACGCGAGGGTGACGTCCGCATCTGGCTGTGATTTCTTCGAGTTAGCAGCGTTGAAAGAGGATTATGATTCCGCTGCTCTAACCAACTGAGCTACTCCGCCCACCAGTTCAAAATCGTATCTGTCGCCGGGAATGGATTCCGGAAACACGGAAGGACAAGCGGCCTACAATCTACCCGACGCCCGGGCGGGTGTCAATCGGGTCGGGAAGGGTGCCCGGCCGGCAGGGAGCGTAACCCGGTGGGGGATGCCGGTCGGGCGTTTCGGCGGGTTGTCATCAGGGAATGCGCAGCACGATTGCGTGCGGGTCCCCGTCGCCAATATTACAGATGGCCCGCGGATCGGTGGCGCCGTGCACCTTGACCCGGTAGCGGTGCATCGACTGCTGCGTGTACTCGAAACGGAAGCAGCCATTGGTATCTGTCATCATTGACGTATGCCCGGAATGGTCCCACTCGTCCGACATCATCCCGCCGGCGCAGCGCTCGAAGTCCACCGCGACACCCGGTACCGGGCTTCCCGTCTGGCTGGAAACCACCGTGCTGTGCATAACGCCAAATCCGATAATGAGATGGCAACAATGGGGTGGCTCAGGCCTTGTCGTTTTCGTCCGGTTCGACGTCCCGAACCCGGGAAAGAGCCCGCTCGAACTTCCGCCGGCTGCCCCGCTTTGCACGCTTCTCCAGGAACTCCTCGGTAAGAAGAGCTGAAAGCTTCTCGGCCAGCGCGGTCGTAATGAGCTGATTGATCGAAACGCCCTCCCTCTCGGCGAGTTCACGAACCCGCTCGTGGAGCGACTCAGGCAATCGTAGACTGATGGTGCTCACAACTCTCCAATCTTCCGGAGGAATTCCCCGGGAGTGAGTGCCTCAACCCCCAGGCGCCGAATACCCGCAAAATCCGAAATGTTATGCGTGACAATGTAGTCCGACTCGCTCTCAACCGCGAGTTCCAGAACCATGTCGTCGCCGGGGTCACGGAGAAACGGGCGCCAGAGAAAGTGGACCTTGCGGTGCTCCGCGACCGAACAAACGTAGTCGAGAATGTCGTCTATGTCGGCCTGTCGAAGCCCCAGGGATCTCGATATCCGCTTGGAGGCGCTTTCGTACTCCAGAACCAGAGGAACCGAAATGCATACCTCGAACTTGCCTTGTCCAAGCAACTTCAGGAGCCGGTGGGACGCCCCGCGACGCGATCTCAGGCCGGCTACCAGTACGCTTGTGTCCAGGACGACGCGTGTCACTTTGGTATCATATATGATACCATTGAAATCGTCAAGCCCAGGCCGCCCCATGGTGTAAACTCGACTCCCGTTTGGGGCTGGAGGCCCGCGCGATGAACGTCTACACCCCCGCCGATCTGGCCCGAAACGTCCTCACCGACGCCACCATTGCCGTGCTCGGGTTCGGCAACCAGGGTCACGCGCACGCGCTCAACCTGCGCGACAGCGGGGCGCGTGTGGTGGTGGGGGCGCGCCGGGGCGGTTCCGGATGGAACGCGGCGGCGCGGGAGGGGTTCGAACCCCGGGAGATGGCCGGCGCCGTGGCCGCCGCGGACGTGGTGGCGCTGCTGGTGCCGGACGAGGACCACGCCGCCCTCTTTCGCGACATCGTTGCTCACGCCCTCAAGCCCGGCGCGGCACTCGTGTTCGCCCACGGCTTCTCGGTGGCATTCGGCGGGGTCGCGGCACCGGCCGGGCACGACGCGATCCTGGTGGCGCCCAAGGGGCAGGGGAACTTCCTGCGCAGCACGTACGTCGCGGGGCACGCGCTCACCAGCCTGGTGGCGGTGGAGACCGACGCCTCCGGCACCGCTCTTGCGAAAGCGCTTTCGTACGCCGCGCTGGTGGGTTGCCTGGGCGCGGGCGCCATCGAAACCACGTTTCGCGAGGAAGCCGTCACCGACATGTTCGGCGAGCAGGCGGTGCTGTGCGGCGGCGTGCCGGAACTGGTGCGGGCGGCGTTCGAGACCCTGGTGGCGCGCGGGTATTCGCCCGAGGTGGCGTACATCGAGTGTCTCCACGAGCTCAAGATCATCACCGACCTGATGATCGCGGGCGGCATCTCCGGCATGCGCAGGAAGATCAGCGGCACCGCGGCGTGGGGCAGCTACGCCAGCGGCCCGCGCGTGGTGGCGGAAGACACGCGCCGCGCGCTGGCCGCCGTGCTGGACGACATCGAGTCCGGCCGCTTTGCAAAGGACTGGCTCAACGAGGCGGCCATGGGAAAGAAGCGCCTCGACGCGCACATGCGCGAGGAAGCAGGGCATGAGATCGAGCGCGCCGGGCGGGCTGTCCGCAGGCTGCTCGATGCAGGTGCGAGTTCAACCCCGGATAGTGAGGAGCAATCGTCGTGAGTGTTTCAAGATCGACCATCGGGCGACGCCGCGCCGGCGCCGCATTTGCCGCGTGTGCGGTCATCGGGCTTGCCGTGTGGGGATGCGACAAGGGTTCCAACGAACAGGCGAAGACGGGCGCGAAGAAGACCGCGCCGCGCTACGTGGTTCCCGCGGCACTGGATCGCGCCCTCAATCCCACGGAACTCGACAGCATGCGCAGCATGAAGATCTCGCAGAAGATCACGCGCGACGAGTACTGGGACGGCTACGGCGGCGTGCTCGCCAACGACTTCGTCGAGGTGTGGTACCCCGACGGCGAGGTGAACGTGCTGCAGGGCGCGGCCACGCTCAAGCACGCCATGGCGGCGCGCCGCAAGCTCACCGAGGTGTTCGGGCGCGCGCCGGAGAAACGCGCCGTGATCATCTGCTCGGGCAACGTGGAGATGTACACATGGGCCACGGGGCGCGAGTGGTGGACGTACTCCACCATCGATGGAGACACCATCAGCCTGCAGGCTCCCATCGACCTGTACACGCGCGGACTGCTCGAGGTGGTGGGCCCGCGCGAGTACATCGAGTGGGCGATGGTGGAGATGACCCACGGCAACGCGCCGCGCTGGGTGCAGGAGGGCTTTGCGTCCTACCTGGCGGGAGAGGCGGTCATCCTGGAGGACATGCGCCAGGACTTCGTGGTGCTGGGCCCCGAGGCCATCAAGCCAGCAGAGACCGAGCGGGTGTTGAAGGAAGAGAAGGACCGCCGCGAGTCACGCCGCGCGGCCTACAACGCGTACCGCATGACCGAAGAGATCGTGAAGAAGCACGGCGAGACGGCGATGGCGGCGTGGATCAACGCGCTCGCCGACAACCCCGACCTCGATGCCGCCTCGCAGAAGGCGTTCGGCGAGAGCTACAATGCGTTGCTCGACGAAGCGATGGCCTGGGCGGCTATCGAAGCGTCTCCCTGATCGCCTGACCGCTCGACCTATTTGAGCAGCGTCATCTTTCTGGTGGCCGTGAACGCTCCGGCCACCAGCTTGTAGAAGTACACGCCGGTCGACACCGGTGCCCCGTTCTCGTTGCGGCCATCCCACACCACCCGGTACGCTCCCGGAGCCCGCTGCTCATCCACCAAATCCCGAACGCGGCGCCCGGCAACGTCGTAGATGGTGAGCGTCACGTGCGCGCCCGCCTTGATCGAGAAGGCAAGCGTGGTGGTGGGATTGAACGGATTGGGAAAGTTCTGCTCCAGGCGGTCGTGGTAGACGCGGGCGATCTCGGTGTCGAGCTGCCGGCCGACCGATCCGGTCATCGTGGCCGCCATGGCCGTGCCACCCGGATTGTCCACCAGGACCTCGCCATAGGAGAGCACGAAGTGGTCCTCGGTGATCTCGATGGGGTCCGACTGAAAGACGTCGAAGACCAGCCGCCCCAGCCGCTCGTTCGAGCCGGCGAATGACCCATCAACCAAGACGCCGATGAACAGTTCGGGCACGCCGTCGCGAACGGTCGGCGTAAAGAGCACGTCGCCGATCTCTCCGCCAGCTGGTTGCCACTCGACCAGCTCGAGGGTTGCATCTCCGGTTCGCAACATCAACACGCAGGCCGTCGTGGCGCCGATGTTCTCCAGATCAACATCCACGTAGAGGCGCTGGTGGGTGGCGGTGATGTACTCGCTGGTAAACCCCAGGACCATCTCGACGGTTGCTTCCATCAGCCCGGCGGGCGCGTTGACCTGCGAGTAGGGGCTCTGGTGGTTCACGTGCTGGGAGAAGTATGACAGGTCGAGCGTGCTGACCGCACCGTCGCCGTTGAGATCACAGCCGGCCACATAGGGCTTGGGCGGAGACTGGTAGTTGCTCCCGATATAGGCGAAGTCCCCCGTGTTCACGAGCCCAAAGGGTGCCACGAAATCCGGGGTCCGGATGTCCAGGCGCGCCTGTTCGGCCAGGGGCCAGCCATTGAGCAGCACGTCCACCATGTCCACGCCGCTGCCGCCGAGGTATCCGTGGCTGATGGCGGTGGTCCAGCCATTGCCGCTGGTGGCACCGCCGCCGGCAACCATGGATGAGTCGTCGTTGAATACCTTGCTCGAGAAGTCTGAAAGCCGGAGCTGGAACTCACCGCCCGCCACGTCGCGTGTCATGATGCCGTCGTCGAGGTCCACGGAGACGACCGCCGCGGGTGCATCCCCGTGCGGACAGGATGCGATCACACGCGAGTCGCCCGACGCAAAGGGAAAACTGCTTGGTTCCCCCAAAACGGTCGCATCCGGGGCACAGGCCACATCGAAGGCGCCCCATCGCTCGCTCGACGAAGCACCTGGCGCCGCCGGTGAGAAGGCGTAGAGGTGGTAGTCCCGGTTGGCTGCATCACAGAAGGCGGGATCGAGATTGTGCACGTTCGTTCCGGTCGTCACCCACTGGGCGTCGGTGAGCGATCCTGACGCTGCGTCGTTGTCGTAGAGCACGGAGTTCTGCACCGTGGCTGTCCCCGTCCAGCCGCTAATGGCCCGCACGGCGGGTCCGCCGTTGAAGGACACGACGCACTTCTCAAGCGTGGGCGCGCTGCTGCTCCGCGCCGCAAGCGCCGAACCGGCGTTCTCCACGATGGTGCAGTTGGTGAACGTCGGGCTCCCGGTCTGGATGTCGACCGCCGTATAGGCGTCCGTGTTGCCCGCAACCACGCAGCCATTCGCCGTGACACCCGCGTACGCATCGAGTGCCACCTCGCAATCCGTGATGGTGCAGTTGGTGAGCGTGATCGCCGTGTGGTTCTCGATGGCCCGGGTGGCATTCCTGATGACCACGTTCGCGAGGTTGCCGCTAGCAGTGGACTCGAACTCGATGCCGATCCAATCGCTGTTCGTGGACAGGGAGTCCGTGAAGGACTCGAAGACCACGGGGTTCTCCGCCGTTCCGTTGATGACGAGGTTCCCCTCCACCACGATCTGCACGCGATCCTGATCCAATCCCGTTCGTTCGTGGTCCGGCGCCACCCTGACGAGCACGCCGGGGCCAATGGTAAGGGTCTTGCCGGAGGGGATCGTGAGATCTCCGGAGATGTAGAACGCGCCATCACGGGTGTCGGCCGCCGACCAGGTCGTGTTCTCTGTCAAGGTTCCCCACTCGGTCAGGGCGCGGTAGGCGTTGACCTTGCCGTAGCCGTACTGGAAACTATCTGCTGGTGCCCAGTAGTACTCACTTGATTTTCTCAATCGGTGAATAACCTGGGCGGCATTCAAGTTGGCGAAGCGTGACCGTACAAGTGCTGCAACGCCCGAAACTTGGGGAGTCGCGAAGGACGTGCCTGCCCCAGAATACATTGTCGTCTCATCTGGAGAACATGGGTATGTGGAAGGACATGGTCCATGACTATCAACACGAATCCCCGAAGTTGAATCCGGAGCGACTTCGATGGGAGCAACGAAGTCTATGAGCCGTTGATCGGTCTTATACTTGCTGTAACAAACGCGGGCAGGCCCATTAGGGCCGGTTCGAGACATTCCACCAACAGACAGTACGTGCGGATCGGCTGCAGGAAAGTCAACGGCATTCCCCGCCGCGACACATGAGGCGTTCCCGGCCGCAGCGATCAAGACACAGTCATAGGCGCCACCGGGGTCGGTCACGTCGGCCACAGCCATCCAGAACTGATCCGTGAACTGACCGAGGCGCCCCCCGACGCTCATGTTTATCACCCGGCAGATATTGGCCATTGCGCGAAGCGCGATGGCCGCTTGGGCCGAGCCAATCACGCAAGTTGCCCTAACGTTGTAAACCGAACAATTGTGCGCAACACCAACGATGTCCTTGAAGTCGCTCGCCCCGCCGGGTTTGCGCGATTTCAAGCCATCGAGCCGTCCGACAGCAATGCTTCCCACTTCCACCCCATGCGTATGCCAGGACTCCACCTGCCAAGCATAGGGTTCTCCGCATACTTGTGCGGCCGGAAGTCCCCAGTTCTGTGGAATCCCGTACCAGAACGCAGCCTCCCCCTCGTCCGTACAGCCGTCGCATCCGAGCGAGATGTTTGTTCCGATGACGTTGTCAGCCACAAGGTCGTCATTGTTGTCGGCGCTGTTGAGGTCATATCGATTCACACCCGGGGAGCCACGATCTTCGAGGGCCACGTAGAACGGAGAGAAATCGCTATGCAGCCTCCAGACAATCCCGTTGTCGGTGGTGTCGACCATCGTGCCGTAGTCGAAAATCCCCACTACCACGTCAGGATTCCCACTCTCAATCACCCATGCCTCGGGTGCGTCGATATCGGACTTGTCGCCCGCGTCTGAATTGTCGAGGTACCACTGATCGCCAAAGCGAGTGGTGTCAACGCCGGGCACAGCCCTAACCGTGCCCGTTGGTTCAAATCGAAGAAGGCCGTTGGGCGTGACGTTCTCGAAAGCCGCCAACTGAGCAAGGTCAGCCGCCACGTCTTGGGGGTCAATGGCTGCCGTGTAGAACAGAAGGAATGCTCGGTCTGCGCTGCTTGATGATGATTCGTAGCTAGGAACGAGTTTGACCAACAGATAGCCACCGTAGTACGCGAACGTGCTGTCGACGGTGGAAAGGCCGACGCGCGCGGGCCCCGAGCCCACCTCATTCTCGATCGGCATACACGACGGTGAAAACGTGACAATAACCGCGCCCGGTGCGTAGTCAACCCCCACGGTATAGGCGGAGGCTCCGGTTCCCAGCAGCGCACCGCTGCAGAGAGTCGCAAAGTAAACAAGAGGTGTGCGCATTTGTGCACCCCCTGTCGTCATGTTATAGTTATGTATGGTGGAACTCAGGATCCCTGCGTAGGAAGGGGCGAGGGCCATTGCGGCCTGGTCTGACGTCCCGAAGCGGTTCACCGAGGATGCCCGCAGGGATCAGAAGGTTACCATGGATTGGTGTGGCCGGCAATGCGCAGTTGGGTTTGGCTTGTACCGCACGCTGTGCGCAGTGGCCATTCTTTTGCCAGGTGCCAGTCAGGCGCAACTGCCGACAGATATTTATCTTGGGGCGACGAGCCCGGATGTACGGATTGTCGGGGCGTCCTCGTTGGATCAAACTGGCTACGGATTCGCCCTGGGGGACTTCAACGGTGACACGCACTCTGATTTCGCCGTGCTTTCTCGCGGCGAGGACACCGCCAACGGCTATGCATTTGTGTCCGTTCTTTGGGGACCGCCACCTCTTCCTTCCAGCAACGATCTCGCGAATTGCCTTGGCGTGTCGCTTGTCCGCGCGAGCCCGGGGCAAGTTGGCTGGCTCGCCCAAATCGCCTCGGGAGATTTTGATGGTGATGGTCTGGACGACATCGCCCTCGGCATTCCGTGCCAATTCCCGTACGCGGACTGTGACGGAATAGTGTATGTGATCTTCGGGCGGACGGTGTTCCCGGACTCCCTTGAGTTGAACTCACAAGCAGTTGGGGTAACCAAACTCCTTGGAATGCCCGGTGCGGATGGCGCGCTAGGCTCGATGCTGGCGGTCTGGGATCTCGATCGAGACGGTATCGACGAGTTGATCATCGCTGCACCATTGAGCGTTTCGGGGAGCCAGATCTACGTTCTGTGGGGGAGATCTTCGTTCCCGCCGCAGATCGCAATGGCGGATCCCTCGTCATTGTTCACGAGGATAATCGATTCACGGCCCTATCAGTCGTCTGGAAAAGGGCTCGCATGCGGCGATGTCAATGGTGATCTTTGGCCCGATCTGCTGATCGGGTCCCCCGGAGAAGGCCAGGACAATGGTGAGGCCACGTTGTTGCTTGGGACTGACACGTATCCCGATACCATTCTCATTGCGACGCAGCCTCCCGCTTCAAAACGATTTCTTGGTGCTGGTCCGTACGATCAGACAGGGTACCGTGTGGCCATTACCGACATGAACGGAGATGGTTGTGGCGACATGGTGCTGTCCTCGTACGCGGGAGGACCAAATGGGTGCGAGGCCTGCGGTGAAGTCGACGTCGTACTTGGGGGGACGTCTCTACCGGCTTCGGCGGTATTGGGTTCGCCAGGGCTCAGAATGCTGCGTCTCATTGGGGCTGGGACAGGCACCAGCTTGGGTGTGGAACTGACGTGCGGTGATGTTAATGGCGATGGCTTCGGCGACGTTATGCTCATGAGCAAGCAGGACCTCTATGACGTGTCAGACAGCGGCCATGTAACTGTGGTCTACGGATCGTTCGTGCTTCCCGATTCGATTCACGTCGTTTCGGAACCGAGTGTGACTCGAATTCACGCCGAAAGCCGGGATAACAATCTTGGTCGTGGCCTTGCCGCCTTCGATATGACTGACGATGGAATCGATGATCTGCTTATCGGCGCCCCGGACTCAAGCCCACTCGCACGGTACAGGGCAGGAACCGTGTATATCATATTCGGCCCTGAGTGGAGCACTGGTGTAGGCCCATTGGACGGACTGTCTTCGAAGCAGAACCATCCGAACCCGTTCCGCATGACAACGGGCATTCCTGTCGTTCTTGCCACGGATAGCGACCTGTACATCGCGATATACGACGTGCGTGGCCGCGTCATTCGGCAACTTGCTAGCGAGCACGTGGCGAGCGGTGAGCATGTGTTCGAATGGGATGGTCGAGACGCACAGGGACGCCGCGTCGCGGCCGGGGTCTACTTCTGTCGAACCACCACGGACACGCGTTCCTCAGTCATCAAGATGACCGTGCTGCGTTAGCTGCTCCCTGATGGTATTCCACTGCCGGCGCCAAGAAGCACGGCGAGAAGGCGATGGCGGCGTGGATCAACGCGCTCGCCGACAACCCCGATCTCAACGCCGCCTCCCAGAAGGCGTTCGGCGAAAGCTACGACGCACTGCTCAATGAAGCGATGGCCTGGGCCGCTATCGAAGCGTCTCACTGATTGCGTCGTCCAGTTGTTCCAGACGCTGCTCCAGCGTGCCGGTGATGCCGGCGGAGATGCGCAAGAGCCCCGGTGAGATGCCCGCACGCTCCAGGTCCTCGGGGGACATTTCGCTCGAGGTCGAACTCGCCGACACCGACATCAGAGTATCCGTGAACCCCAGGCTCACCGCGATGAAGCCGAACTGCTTCTGGTTCTGCAGGTATTCCATGAAGCGGTTGGCGCGCTCCTCCGTTTTCAAATCCAGCGAGAACAGCCCGCCCCAGCCGTAGCCCTCGTTGCGCAGGCCCGCCAGCCGCTGGTGGTGCGGGTGCGTCTTCAGGCCCGGGTAGTGCACGCGCACGCCGCGGCTCTCA